>JBMOIK010000357.1:0-4510 GCA_049317365.1 Rectinemataceae bacterium
GCGGGCCGAGCTCGTGCGGCGGGCCCTGCCTGTGCAATAAGCGGAGGCGAGGAATATCGAGACCTGGGACACTGAGTAGGGGAGGCCATCTCCAAAGGCAAGCTTGACAAGTCGACAATTCCGGTATAACCCATTCTATCGGTAAAAGTTCCGATGGATGGCAGGGTTTCATGGGATACCTGAAGCGGATTGAAGAAAGGGCCTTGTCTGCCTACGATCCGGAAAACATCTTTGTCGTCAAAAAGGCCGGGTTCCTTTTCCGCGTCAATGTAGGGATGGCGCTGGTCGCCATTTCCGGATTGGCCTTGCACCTGGGCTTCGAGCCGAATCGTCGCTACCTGCTTATCGGGGATGCGGTCGTGCTCATCTCCAATGCGGTTTCGATAGGCCTTGTCGCGAAGGGATGGGCTGGATCCGCTGGCACGGTGACAGCCATTGGAATGCTCTTTGCCATCCTGCTCAACAATGTCATCGGCGACTACTCCAACCCGGCTGTGGCTTCGACTTCGAGACTCATGGAGACACTCCTCCTCATATTCATGGTGCCGCCACTGGTCACGAGCTTCGCGGTCAAGCGCTCCCTCATCATGACCGCTACCATCCTGTCGCTTTTCGTGGTTGCCGCCCATTTCCTGGTCCTCCGCATGGTAGGGGGTGTCGATATTCCACTTTCGTTCCTTGTCTATCTTCCCCTCATTCTGGTGCTAGGCATTGTGAGCTTCTCGAACCTCAAGCTTGGCAATGAGGCTATTGCTTCGCTGCTGCGGACAAAGGACACGCTTTCCGAGTGGAATGCAAAACTGGAGAAGACGATAGCTGAGCGCAGCCGCGAGCTGCAAATCAGCGAGGAGCGGCACCGCCTTCTCGCCGAGAACGCCAACGATGTCATCTGGACGATGTCGCTGGATGGGCGTATCACCTATGTAAGTCCATCCGTCGAGAGGATACGGGGCTTCACGCCAGACGAAGCCATGAAGCAGCCTTTGAATGAGATTCTCACTCCCGACTCAGTGGCCATTGCTGTTGGCTATTTCGAGGAACTCGCTGTCCGGTTAAAAGCCGGCCTGCCCCCACAGCGGTTTCATACCGAGTATGAATACTACTGCAAGGGAGGTTCCACAATCTGGACGGACGTCCAGGTAGTCCCGCATATAGACAGTGAGGATCAACTCGTCGAATTACTGGGCGTGACGCGGGATATCAGCGAGCGCAAGCGTTCGGAGGATGCCATAAGGAGGTCGCTACGGGAGAACCAGGCCCTCCTCCTCGAGCTGCAACACCGTGTCAAAAACAGCTTCAACATGATATCGAGCATGATACATATCGCGTCGCGTGAAGGTAGAACTGCCGAAACCATCGTTGCGCTGGAGCAGCTCGATTTCAGGGTCATGTCCGTTGCGGAGCTGTATTCCCTTCTGTATTCGTCGGGTTCCTTCGCGGAGGTCCGGCTCGACGAATACTGTAGAAAGCTTGCGCTGGCCCTGCTCGGCCTCCGTTCCGAGATAGCCCTGGTTACCGATATGGAGCAGGTCGTCGTGAACGCGGCCAAGGCCGCTCCCATTGGCCTCATCGTCACCGAGCTGGTCACAAACTCCCTCAAGTACGCCTTCCCCGGTCAAAGGAAGGGGAAAATCTCCCTGTCGCTCCGCAAGGGCCCGGATAGGGTTAGCCTGGATATCCGGGACGACGGGGTAGGCTTGCCCAAGGCTTTCTCCGCTAGAGACAAAGGCGGCATGGGCATCAATCTGGTGATGGGGCTGGCAAACCAGGTCGGCGGCAGTTTCGCCATTTCCGGGGATGATGAGGGGACAAGGTGCACGCTGACACTACTTCACCCCGTTTTGCCTGAAACTGCTGCAATATAGCCTGTCCGTGCCCTGGATGTGATCAGACAGCCAGCCCTTCAGGAAATCCATGACCTCCATTGGAATCATTTCCGAACCAGCCTCCAGTTCCTTTTCAAGAGCTGTCACTTTTAAAACTAATAGGTCATGTTCATTCTTGTGTGTCGCGAATGCAGGATAGCTGAAGGCTTTCATGTAGATTTCTTCTTTCCTGAAATGATTGCCCGTGTAATCAATCAGCTCCTTGAAAATGTGGACCAAGATTTCTTTCGCTTGTCCTATCTTCATCGCCTCATGAAGCTTGTTGACTAGGTCAACCAGTTTTTTGTGTTGCCCGTCAATTTCAAGCAATCCGACGCTTAATGAATCATTCCAGTTGATAAGTGCCATAATGTCCTCCTGTTTGCACCGTGGATCAATCTCTATTGCGATTTATCGAGTGGCTGTATTCTCCGTAAAATACATCAATAATTATCGCTAACATGGCCTTGAAGCGCCTATGTAGGACAGTAAGGAAAAGCGCGGAGACATTGGCAACACGCATCCCCTCCCGGGCGATCGGGGATACAGTGAGCCTGCTGGAAAGTGCAGAAGCAACTCGTGCGATGGCAATGGCGGAGGCACTGTTGTCTTCATACGTGGTCTGCCGCATCCCCCTGTTTTCGCTGAGTGCCTCTTCGGTCCTTTTCTTGCCCGCCCTGTCTTCGAAATCCCCGAGGGCGATGGAAAGGATCCTCGCAACTTCTTCAAGAAGGGCGATTTCGCATGCCTGCAAAATGCCCGACTGCCCTGAAAGGAGGCTTAGGGTTCCAAATAGTCTGCCTTGCATTCCCAAGACAAAGGAGGCACAGCAGCGATAGCTCGAATTGCCGGGGGTATTTTCGATCAAATTGTCACATATCGTCTCCTTGCAATTATAGGTGACCAAGGACTGGCCTTCGTGCGCGGCCCTGTCTGGATTGCATAGCCAGGACTGTATATTGCCCATGCAAAGCTCGTCCGCGATGGTAGATATTCTGTCCCTGCTGTAGCTGGCGACAGTCCCAAGGTCACCGGTCCTCGAATCGAGCAGGCAAATCCATGCAACATCTATGGCAGTTTTCTCCACCGACAGGCGACACACTTTCGCTAGCAGGCGTTCCCTTGAATCGGAGTGGATGATTGCCTGAATAACCTCGCCAAGAAGGTCAAGAAAGCAGCTGCGACGCTTGATTTCCCTAGCCACGGCATGGTCAGCCATGTCGTCCAGCGAAGACGGATTCATTTTGATGAGGCCATCGAAAGGCGCCGTCCATGAAAGACGCGAGAGGCGCTGTCCTTGAATAGAGCCTTCTTGTCCAAAGCGAGGCTAAGGGTGACAGGCCATCCGGAAAGGGTTACCGAAGTCTTCAAGAATCGTGAAGGATTCTCCAACAAAGCCATGGGGTTTCCGCAAATATCGTAACTTCCGGTATCACCAGCCAGACTCATAACCCGTTCAGTCGAGGAGAGTGTTTCGGCATGGCGCCCCTCTGACTCGAAGCCGGAAAATACTACGGCGCAGTACCGCATGGGGAAATCGCGCCTAAGCACCTTGATGAGGACCAAAGCCTTCCCGGACTCAGTCGGAGCGTCGAGGATCTTGCAGACTGTTTCTGTGCCAGTCCGAAACTGCCTTAGTAGCCCATCCTTGAGTGCGAGGACGGGGGCCATTCGTGGAAAGGCCGAGTCCATGAGTCTGCCATTCTCGTCAAGCAGAAAAGCATTCTGGACCCAGCGAATCTGGAATGCCAATGAAACTAACTGGGACTTTTCCTGTCCGGAGGTCCATTTCCCGACAAAATCATCTTTCGCTTTTTCAAGCCTTTTGTTCGCGGCTCCGAGCGCTGAAGCCAGCGTGCTTGCAGTCTCGGTGGCATCGAAGGACAGTGCGTCCTTGGCTGCAATCAACGTGGCATTTCGATGCTGCAGCAGGAATGCGATTCCTGTGGCTATGAAGGCTATCAGGATGATGATAGCGAACGATACTGAGATTGCCTGGCTAGGGGCTGCCTTTACTCTGGGCATGGTCTTCTTCATTCCATTCGCCATCATGGGATTTTCGATATGAGGAATTCCAACAGGACTTTAATCGAAGCAATGATGTGCAATTTCTTCTCCTGACATTGAGCGTGGCAATCCGTCGTGGGACGACACTAGCGCATCAATGCGCTTTGTGCGCATACACTTCCTTACATTTGATGACTCGAGGGCATCGGGAAGGGGGTCTGGTGGGGCAATGATCCCTTTGTTTCAGGATAATGCTGACAAAAGCTGGCGCGTAAGCTGCCAGCATTGGCCAGCTGATGTCAAATCAGTTTCAGTCGCTCAACCGCGCCTGGCTTGTTTCGGAAGCCGGAAAAACAGCCTTGCCAATGACGGAATATCTCTATAGAGTCGGTTTGAAGAAGATGAGCGCCACACAGTCAAGCGATTCCTCCGACGGATCATTCTACGATCCCGTCGCACGCGGGATTGAAGAAGGCGCTCAGGCATCCAAGGTGCGGGTCATTTTCGTGGAGGACGAGGAATACCTCCGGGAAGTGCTTGTCGCGATCCATACGCGCTTTGGCCATGAGGTACGCGGGGTTGCGGACGGTAAGGCCTTGGACGGCTTGCTCTGCAACTTTGTACCGGACGTCGTGGTT
>JBMOIK010000358.1:0-4508 GCA_049317365.1 Rectinemataceae bacterium
CAACCTCACACCAATCGGCCAGGAGACAACGAGGAAACGCGGGTTGTTGCTGACTACGGTCGCGTGGAAAACACCAAGACCTTCCACCAGGATGCGCATACGCTGCCCGAGCGGCATCTGGCGGCTCGACTTGACGCCTTTCTTGTAGCGGGGCTGCTCGAACTCGAGGCGTTTGCGCAGGGCATACAGCTTGTCGAGAAGGCCCGAGAGCTCCTTGCTGCGTTCCACATCCGCGCCGCCTATCGAGGCTATCGCGCGATCGAGGTCGAGCGCCGAGGAAAACAGCTTGCCAGGATCGTCGATATCCGCGGCGACGGCAGCCTCATGGAGCCTGCCTGCCTCCATGGGGGATAGGCCGTTCTGAAGGGCCTTCGCCATGAATTCGATGATGCCCATCTTCTTGCCGCCCTTAAGGAAAAGGACAAGCGTGACGAGTGCGAGGAGGAGCGCCACGACGACGATAATTGCAAGCGACGGCATGATCCCTGAATTTCCCGCTTTCACTGTGTGCTGGAATGGGTGGTCCCACTGGACCCTCATCCCAGTATACACCTACCGACGGCAGCGGCAAAATAGAGGCGAGGGAAATATACCCAGCTGGATGGCTGCAGCTGGATGTCCACAGCGGCTGGAGGCATGATGGTGGAATTGCCTGACAATTCCGGTGAAGGACGGAAAGCGGACCGCTCCGCCCTGGCTGAGGCCGGTCTTCTCTACCTGGTCCTCTGGCTGAGGTTTCCACCTGCCATCGTCGGGGCTTCCCTCCCTGGCCCCGACAACCCTTCCTACCACCTCGCCCTCATTTTCTCCCTCCTGCCATGCTGCGCCTACGTCCTGCTCCGAATGATGCAGTCAGAAGGCCTTTCTGGCTTCGGAGTCGAAGCCAGGCTGAAGCCGCGCGACATCCCCGGAGCAGTGATCCTCGCCCTCCTCCTCGGACTCCTGGCATCCCTGCCCGCCTTCCTGTCACGGCTTGCTGGCGCCGCAGGGTTCCCCGGATCTGCCAATCCCCTCCTTGACTCCCTGGGACGGCCCGAGCTCCCCCCCTGGTTTTTCCTGCCCCTGGTCGCGCTGGCCGCCCTGGCCACTGGCTACGCCGAGGAGTTGTTCTTCCGTTTCTGGCTGCCCTGCCGACTGTCGCAGGGGGGCCTTGGGGAAGGCGCCGCCATTGTCCTCTCTGCCCTGATGTTCGGCGCGGCCCATGGCAACCAGGGCCCCCTCGCCGCTGTCGTCGCGACGGCCATGGGGGGACTCCTGTCGCTCCGGAAACGCGGAGGCGGAAGCTGGCATGAACTGGCGCTCGGCCACGCACTCTACGACTGTGCGGTCCTCATGATGGTCCTCTATCCCCAGGGCCTGGGCATCGCGTAATATCGCCGCATGCAGCAAAGCGACCGCTGGAAACGCCAGGTTTCCGAAACCCTGAAGCGCCTCGGCGCAGCTCCCCCGGCACGGAAGGCCGACGCCCTCCGCGACCTGGCTGCCCAGGGCTTCCGCAACCTGCCCCCGGATTTCATCGCAGCCCTCTTCGAGGGTTTCGCGGCGCGCCTGTCCCTCGGAAAGGAGGCGGCAGCCGACTGGCTCGGTGCCATCGGGAGCATACTCCTTATGGACTATGACGATACGCCCCTGTCTCCGGACGACTGGGCGTCCCTCCGCGACGCCCTCCGCGACGCCTCGGGCGAGCTCGACCTCGAAGTCCTCACCTATGCCATGGCCCTTGTCGTCGAACGGGGACACCTGTAGTGGGAGACTGGTTCGAGGATCCCGCCATCTGGGAGAGGTTCGCCTTCGTCATGTTCGACGGCAAGCGCTGGGGCGAGGTGCCGGCTGTCATCGACGGGATCGATGCCATCCTGGAGAGGGGGGGAGCCCGCCGGATCGGGCCGGGCACCAGGGTCCTCGACAGCTGCTGCGGACCTGGGCGGCACAGCCTCGAACTCGCCAGGCGCGGATGCCTCGTGACCGGCGTTGACCGCATGGAGTCCTACCTCGAAGCCGCGCGGGAAAGCGCCGCGGCCGACGGCCTGTCCATAGACTTCATCAATTCCGACGTCCGCGATTTCGAGGATCCAGCAGCCTTCGACCTCGCCATCAACCTCTTCAACAGCTTCGGCTACTTCGCGACGCGCGAGGAGGATTCCACCTATCTACGAAGGCTCAGGACCTCCCTCGCGCCAGGCGGCGCCCTCGTCCTGGACTTCATCGGCAAGGAGTGCGCGATCCGCGACTTCATCGAGGGCGAGAGCTTCGAGCGCGAGGGCCGGCAGGTCGTCACGGGCTACTCGGTCGGGGGACCCTGGGAATACCTGGACAACAGCTGGGCTGTGGTCGAAGAGGGGAAGGTCTTCGAGCGCCGCTGGCACCAGCGCCTCTATTCCGCCATCGAGATCGGCTTCGCCCTGCGCGGGGCCGGCTTCGACGGAAGCATCAATTATTACGGATCACCCGAGGGCAGGGCCTACGACGAGAACGCCGAGACGCTCATGGTCGTGGCGCGGGCAGGGGCCGCTATTTAAAGTTATCCTGATTCTATGGTCTTCGATTTATTCTGCTTCAACTACTTCAACAATCATCATAATGATGAGGGTTTTCCGAGCCATCACGCGCCTCCCACGATGCCGAGCCGGACGAGTCCGTCATAGACAAACTGGACCGAAAGCCCGGACAGGAGAAGGCCCATGATCCGCTCGATCACCGACACCCCCGTCTTGCCGAGCACGCGGAGGATGAGGGAACTCGCCGACAGGCTCGCGAACATGGCCGCGAGGCAGAGCACGATCGACGCCAGCAGCATGAGGGTGGTCGCGACCTAGGGTGTCGGACCCGCCCCGAGTGGATCCATGACCACCAGGATGGTCAGGAAAATCTTATGGAATAGTTCGAGCATGGGGAAAGTGTACGCCACCGCAAAGGTGCGGGCAAACGCCGTCGTTGCCATCGAAGCCGCCTCCACCCTACACTCAGCCCATGCCGCCTTCGCCCACCGGCCTTCCCATCGAAGCCTTCCTCCCGGAGATATGCCAGAGGCTTTCAGCGCGAGGCATCCTCGTCCTTTCAGCGGAACCCGGCGCGGGCAAGACGAGCCTCGTGCCCCTCGCCCTCGCTGAGAGACAGGAAGGGGGCAGGAAGGTCCTCGTCGTCGAACCCCGCCGCGTCGCAGCGGTATCGGCAGCTGCGCGCATGGCGGAACTCACCAGCTCTGCCGTCGGCGACCGGATCGGCTATCGCGTGAAGGGCGAGAGCAGGGCGGGACGGTCCACTCGCATCGAGGTTGTGACGACAGGCGTCCTCGTGCGCATGCTCGCGGACGATCCCTTCCTCGAAGGAACGGCGACGGTCGTCTTCGATGAATTCCACGAGCGCCCCCTCGAGGCCGACCTGGCCCTCGCCCTCGCCCGGGAGGCACGGAAGGCCCGCGCTGGAAAGCTTGAACTGGTACTGATGTCGGCCACCTTCGACGGCGGAGAGCTCGCGCAGGCCCTGGACGCAGACTCGATGTCGGTTCCAGGAAGGGTCTTTCCGGTCGAGACGCGGTATTCAGGCGAAACTCCGCCGCGCGAGGGGGAGGCCTTCATCGCGCGCGTGATCCTCGGGGCGGCCGACAGGGAAGATGGCGACCTCCTGGTCTTCCTGCCGGGCATGGCGGAGATCCTCCGCGTCGAAGGGGCCCTGGCCAGGGGGGCGGCTGAGCGCGGCATCGAGACCCTCCGGCTCCACGGCTCGATGCCGCTTGCAGCGCAGCGCAGGGCCATCCTTCCCGCCCCGGATGCCGCCAGGAGGATCATACTAACTACGAGCATCGCCGAGACGAGCCTCACCGTGCCGCGCATCGGCGTCGTAGTCGATTCGGGCCTCGCCCGGGGAAGCCGCTACGACCGGCGAAGCGGCCTGAGCAGGCTGGTCACCGCGAGGGAATCGGCCGACCGGGCAGATCAGCGCCGTGGCCGCGCCGGCAGGCTCGCTCCGGGCATCTGCATCCGCCTGTGGGTCGAGTCGGAGCGCCTGGCCGGGGCAGCCCCGCCCGAGATCCTCACCGCGGAGCTCTCGGGCCTCGTCCTTGAGTGCCTCCTCTGGGGCGCGAAGGAAAGCGGTGACCTCGAATGGATCGACGCGCCGCCCGAGACAGCATGGAACGAGGGCCTCGAAACCCTGCACGGTCTCGGTGCCCTGGAAGCCGGGCAGCCGGTTCCGATGCTCAGCGAAAAGGGCCGTGCAATGGCGGTCCTCGGCACCGAACCCCGGCTCGCCGCCCTGGTCCTCGAAGGCGCGGCGCGGGAAAGGGCCTTCCCCGGCTCAGCCGCCCTCGCCTGCCTCGCGGCAGCCCTGGCCGCCGACGGAAGCCCTGGCACTACCGAAGATTTCGCACAACGCGTTGAATATCTGGCCCGGAGCGGCCAGGGGGATCCCACATCCCGCCGTATCCAGGACGAAGCCCGGCGCCTCGCTGTCCGGGCCAGCCTCCCCGCTTCCCCGACTTTCCCCTCCCCCCTTTCCCCCTCCCCCCT
>JBMOIK010000359.1:0-4491 GCA_049317365.1 Rectinemataceae bacterium
AATTGCCATAGTCACCGTCCGTGCGCTCGATATCGTCGATTCCGATCCTGCAGTTTTCACCGATTCGCGCGTTCTTGTCGATGATCGCGCCCTTGATGATGCAGCCCCCGCCTATGCCTACAGGCGACCTGCGCGCCTTTTCGTCGGCACGACGCTCGGCAGGCGTCTCATAGTAGTCGGCGCCCATGCAGACCACCCCGTCCAGGCTCGCCCCGGACTCGATTATCGTCCTGATGCCGATGATCGATCTCGAGATGCTCGCGTTCGTGATGATGCAGCCGTCAGCCGTCAACGAGGTGTTTATGTTGGAGTAGTTGATTTTCGACGCAGGCAGGTTGCGCATGTGCGTATAGATGGGCCTTTCCATGTCGTAGAAATTGAACTGGGGATTTATCGAGCAAAGGTCGATGTTCGCCTCGTAGAAGGAGGCAATGGTTCCGATGTCCTCCCAGTAGCCGTCGAAGACATAGGCATTGACCGGTTCGGAACCCAGGATCATCGGGATGATTTCCTTGCCGAAATCCACCCTGTCGTTCTTGAGTCCTGCCTCCATGAGGTCGGCATCGAAGATGTAGATGCCCATGCTCGCGAGGTATTCCTTGCCCACCGCATCCTTGCCCGCCAGGAGCTTGGCAGGGATCTTCCAGTCGGCGATGTCCTTGGTCTGTCCAGGCTTCTCCTGGAAATCCATGATCTTGCTGTTGCCGTCGATCTTCGCGATGCCGAAATCCGAGGCCGCCTCGCGGCTTACCGTTGTGCAGGCAATGGTGAGCCGTGCACCCGAGTCGATGTGCTTTTGCAGCATGTCCTTCATGTCCATGCGGTAGAGCTGGTCGCCGGAGACGATGCAGTAGTGCGTCGGATGGTGGTTCCGGAAGTGCTGGAGGTTCTTGCGAACCGCATCAGCCGTTCCCTCGTACCAGCCGGAGTGGTGGAGGGTCTGTTCGGCCGCCAGGATCTCGGCGAAGCCCTTCGAGAACTGGTCGAATTTGTAGGTCCTGGAGAGGTGGAGGTGGAGGGACGCCGAGTTGAACTGGGTAAGGATGTAGATCTGGTTGAATCCCGAATTGATGCAGTTGGATATCGGGATGTCGACGATGCGGTATTTTCCGCCAAAGGGGACGGCAGGCTTGGATCGGTCCTTGGTCAGCGGGTATAGACGCGTTCCCTTGCCTCCCCCCAATACGATCGAGAGTACCCTGGCCACCTGGCCCTCCTTCGGATGCAATGGTTCGAGGGGAAGGACCGCGCCAGCGTGAATCGTTGGCGCTGTTCCCGCTTCGTGGTATGAGTATAGGCCATGATTCAACTCGCCGCTACCACGGGAATCGACGATCTCCTGGACGACCCCGCCATCGCGGGTTCTTTGGTGCATGTCAGACGTGAGGCTGCGAAGCCTCCGCTCTGGGCGGATTTCCCGCCCGATCTCGAGCCACGGCTTCGGTCAGCCCTCGGAAAAAGGGGCATAGAGCGGCTGTGGTCACACCAGAGGGCTGCCTGGGATCGCATCCAGGCGGGACATAACGTCGTCGTGGTTACGCCCACCGCAAGTGGCAAGACCCTTTGCTACAACCTCCCCGTCGCCGATGCCCTGCTCCGCGATCCTGAAGCGCGTGCACTCTACCTCTTCCCCACCAAGGCCCTCTCCCAGGACCAACAGTCCGAGCTCAATGAATTGACGATCGGCGGCGACCTGGGCTTCAAGGTTTTCACCTACGACGGGGATACGCCGGACTCGCTCCGCGTGGCAGCCCGGGATACCGGGCGAATCATCATCACCAATCCTGACATGCTCCATACCGGCGTGCTCCCGAACCATCCCCGCTGGATACGTTTTTTCGCAGGCCTTCGCTATGTGGTCATCGACGAGATGCATGCCTATCGCGGGGTCTTCGGGTCCCATGTCGCGAACGTCATACGGCGGCCGAAGCGGATAGCGGCCTTCCATGGCGCCCATCCGGCCTTTATCCTTTCCTCGGCAACGATCGGCAACCCAAGGGAACTCGCCATGTCCCTGATCGGTGAGGAAGTCGAGGCGGTTACGGAGAATGGGGCACCGCGGGGCGAGCGAGTCTACGCCTTCTACAATCCGGCCCTCGTCGATCCTGTCCAGGGAATCAGGAAGAGCACCGCAACCGAATCGGAAAAACTCGCCCTCATCCTCCTCCGGAAGGGCGTCAAGACCATCCTGTTCGCGCGCTCGCGGATGCGAGTCGAACTCATTGCCTCCTATATCAACGAGGCCCTCGCCAACATCTGGACGGACAACTCGCGCATCGACGTCCGACCCTACCGTGCAGGGCTCCTTCCCAGTGAGCGACGAGCCATCGAAAAGGGACTGCGCGAGGGCAGCATCCAGGGTGTCGTTTCCACCAATGCCCTCGAACTCGGGATCGACATAGGGGGGCTCGATGCCGCAGTTGTTGCCGGCTTCCCCGGCAGCTTCGCGAGTTTCTGGCAGCAGACGGGTAGGGCGGGCCGCCGAGGGGATCTTTCAATCGCCTTCCTCGTCGCCTCCTCAGCACCCCTCGATCAGTACATCATCAACAATCCTGAATACTTTTTTGGACGTTCTCCAGAGTCAGGGCGCATTGACCCCTCGAATCCGTATATTTTTATGGACCATCTCAAGTGCGCGGCCTTCGAGTTGCCCTTTTCCGAAACCACGGAAAGACTAGAAGACGATGGATCGCAGGGCGTCCCGGCTGGGGAGGCGGTATCCCTCAAGTCCCCGGCGGGAGAAGCCCTCTCCTTCCTCGAGGAGGATGGCATCCTCAGGCGCACGGGTGGCCGCTGGTACTGGTCCTCGCAGGGCTACCCGAGCGAAGGCGTTTCACTGCGGTCGGCAAGCTCAGACAATGTCGTCATCATCGATCGAAGTGGCGGAGGGTCACGGGTCATCGGCGAGATGGATAGACCCGGTGCCAAGGAGCTCATCTTCGACAACGCCGTCTATATCCATCTTGGACGGCAGTACCTCGTCGAAAAGCTTGATCTCGAAAACCGCAGCTGCCATGTCGTCGAGAAGTCGGTCGATTACTGGACCGATTCCATCGTGAAAACCGACCTCTCGGTCCTCACAGAAGACGTCTCAGGGCCCCTGGGCCCTGGGTCGGCCGCCAGCTATTGCCTCTGTGATGTGCTTGTGCGCAGCCAGGCCGAAAAGTTCAAGAAACTTCGCTTCCACACGCATGAGAACATCGGCTATGGAGAAATCCATCTGCCTCCGGAGGAAATGCAGACGCGCTCCATCGCCCTCGTGTTCGGCGAAGCTTCGCCCGGTGGGCAGGTGCTCGCTGCCATTCCCGAAACCGCGAAGGCAGCCGTCATCGGAGCCGCCGGAAAGCTGATCAGGGACATCGCACCGGTCTTCCTCATGTGTGATCCCCGGGACCTCGGCCTTTCAGAGCGGGTGCGCGACCCCCACTTCAACGCGCCGGCCATCTTCATCTACGACCGATATCCGGGAGGAACCGGACTTGCCGAAGGCCTGGTGGACAAACTTGATGTGGTCATCGCAGCGGCGCGAGAAAGGCTCGGATCCTGCGGCTGCTCTGATGGTTGCCCCTCCTGCATAGGTGTTGATCATGTGCCCGGCTCCGGCCCGGCTCCTTTGGTTCGCGGCCGGGACCTGAAACAGAGGATTCGGCACTTCCTGGCTGTCCTTGGTGGGCTGGATACCAAGGAGGGCTGATGGCAGCTTCCCTCTCCTCGCGGCTGAAACGCCTTCGGGAAACACGGGCCACCAGCTCTCCTCTGCCAGACCCGGCCATCGAGTCTGCTGAACCTGACCTTCCAGAGTTCCTTGCGCTCTGGGAGAGGATAGCCCCCCACGCATACCGGCGCTCTGTCACCAGCCCCATGGACAATTTTCCTTCAGTCCTCGATGCAGATCCCTTTGTTGCCCGGCTGGCCAGGTACTCCCTCCCTTCGATCCTGGAGAGGCTGGAGAGGCTGGAGAATCGTCTACCTTGGGACGTACGTGAACTCCGCTTTTTTGATCTCGAAACGACCGGCCTTTCCGGAGGCGCCGGCACGATAGCCTTCCTCGCGACTGTCGCACGCCCCTCGGACGGTAGCCTCTTCCTTGAGCAGTTTTTTCTCTCTGACTATCCGGGGGAGGCTTCCTACCTCCGGGCAGTGCTTTCGGCCCTTGGACCTGCGCCGCTCCTGGTCACCCACAATGGCAAGGCCTTCGATGTCCCCCTCCTCCGCACGCGCTGCCTCATGCAGGGACTATCCTTCCCTGAACCCCGCCTCCATCTTGACTTTCTGATGACCGCCCGAAGGCTATGGCGCTCGATGCTCGGCGGTGCTTCCCTCGGCCTCCTTGAAAGGGGAGTGCTGGGGCTAGAGCGCAGTGGAGATGTCCCAGGCCAGGATATTCCCGGAATCTGGCTCGCCTCGCTCAGATCGGGATTCCACCCCCTTCTTCCGCAGGTCTTTACCCACAACCTTCTCGATGTCGAGAATCTGGCAGCCCTGCTGGCC
>JBMOIK010000360.1:0-4490 GCA_049317365.1 Rectinemataceae bacterium
ATTTTTGTGGCGCTTTTGTTCTATGCTCCCCTTCTCTGGAAGCCTCTGGTCTGGACCCAGCCACTCATATTCCTGGCTATTACCCCACTCCCGCTGCTTGAAGACTACGCCAGCTTCTATGGTTTAGGCTTTTTTTCCGTGGGCATGCTCATACTTTTCCGCCTCGGCTTCTTCGCCCGGCGCCGGGTGATGAAGCTGCTGCTCCTCCTGGCCTACTTCCTGGCGGTCGAGGCCTTCGCGGCGCTGCGCTCTGGTAGGGAATTCTCCACTGTTTTCGAGGCCACCTTCTTTATTCTCCTCTTCCTGGCCTTCGGCTATCTGGCCTATGAGGAGAAACTGGCTGTCTTCCTCAAGGAACCCAAGGTGGTCCTTTCGCTGACAGAAAGGGGGCTGACCCACTCGGAACGCGCCTACTTTCTGGCTCAGCTGGATGGGAAATCGCCCAAAGAAATCGCCATCGACTTCGAGCTGGCCGATTCGACCGTTCGGACGACCCTTGCCAAGGCCTACAAGAAGCTCGAAATTGACGGTACGGCGGACTTGGCAACCTTCAAACAGACCCACCACATCATCCAGTAGATTGCAAATCAGGCTTCTCGCTGTTACATTTACAATCTGATTGTGCGAGATGGCGGGCATCTGATGGGTGCAGCTGCATAAAAGGGGTGGTGATGGCCGGGCAGGAACTCGTAATCGACGTACCGCGGATCAAGAAAGCGGCTCATAACGCCGTACCCTTGACCGTGACCTCGTATACCCTTCCCCACGATATGGAAGTGTACATGGCCGAGGTCCTTGAGGTTTTCCTCGTCGAGCTCGGGCAGGCCCGCCTCAAGGACTACCTCTCCTACTGTCTCCGGGAACTCGCCGTCAACGCGAAAAAGGCCAACACCAAACGGGTCTACTTCGAATCGCTGGATCTCGACCTGGCCAACGAGGCCGACTACGAAAAGGGCATGGAGTCCTTCAAGCAGGACACGTTGGACAACATCCAGGTCTACCTGGCCAAGCTCAAGGAGAAGGGTCTCTACGTCAAGATCCTCTTCCACGCCCAGGGCAACTCCATCAAGATCGAGGTCCGCAACAACGTCGAGATCAACAAGACCGAGTACCTCCGCATCCACGACAAGCTCGCCCGCTCGCGCAAGTTCAACAGCCTCGAGGAAGCCATGGCGAGCGTCCTCGATTCATCCGAAGGAGCGGGGCTCGGCATTGTCATCATGGTCCTCATGCTCAAGAAGATGGGCCTGTCGGAGGACTGCTTCGACATCTGGGCCGAGAATGGCGAGACCGTCGCCCGCATCACCGTGCCCTTCGCCGAGGCCCGCGTCGAGAGCGTCAACCTCCTGACCGAGCAGATCGTAAGCTCGATCTCCAGCCTGCCCCAATTCCCCGAAAACGTCGCCCAGATCCAGCGTCTCATCAACGATCCCAATTCCCAGATGATCGACATCGCGCACTATATAGCGACCGATCCCGCCCTCACCGCCGACCTCCTGAAGCTGGTCAACTCCGCCTCCTTCATGATGACCAAGCGGGTCAACGATATCGTCGAGGCGGTAAAACTCGCTGGCCTGAAGCAGATCAAGATGCTCTTGTTCTCCTACGGGACCATGAAGGTCCTCGGCGACAATACCGAGGCGCGGAAGGCCCTCTGGGAGCACTGCTACAAGACTGCCTACTACGCCTACAACCTCGTGAAGAATTTCAAGCCCAACAACAAGGTTCTCCTTGACGACTCCTATGTCTCAGGCATGCTCCATGACATGGGCAAGATAATCTTCCAGGAGGTTCACCCGAGCCTCCTCGACAAGATCCGCCATTTCTGCATTGAAAAGGGCATCGAGACCTCGACCTTCGAGGACCTCGCCGGCGGCATGAACCACGCCGAGATCGGCGCCCGCATCGCCGAGAAGTGGAACTTCCCCGAGTCCCTCGTCTCCGCCATCCGCTGGCATCACGAGCCGACACTCGTCCCTCCCCAGCACAAGGACGTCGTCTATACCGTCTATCTTGCCAATGTCTTCTGCGAGTACGAGGTCGGTGCTGTCACCTGGGACCAGGTCGACCCCCAGGTTCTCGCCGACTTCAACCTCAAGAATGACGCCCAGCTCAAGAAAGTGGTGACGATGATGTCCGAGGGCTTTAGGAATGAGAGCAGGCGGCTGGCAAAGGAGAATTCGACACCTGCGAAGAAGTGAGCGGCATTGCCCGGCGGCAATGGCCTGATTGGCTCTACCTGGCGCTTGTCCTCACTTCGAAGTCCCCGAAGCTACCGCCTGCTCCGAGAGTCCTGAGCGCCACTCCGACGCCTTCGTCGATGCCGAACCAGGCCCGGTAGCGCAGCGCGATCTTTCCGTTGACCGCCACAGTCATGTAGCCGGACTCCGGGTCATAGCTGATGCCAACGTCGAGGCGGCTGCCGATGGCTTCCTGGATTTTCGCGTCTACGACCTTTTCCATCATGACGTCGTTGTCGGAGCGGTAGAGCTGGAGCCAGGTCGCATCCGATTTGCGCATTGCGGGATCGCGGGTGAACCAGACCAGGAGGCTTCGTCCCTCGCCGTAGCCCTTCCTTGATTTCACGTCAGAGGCGAAGAAGTGCAAGCCGAGCCCGACCCAGCCCTTGCCAATGGACTTCATGGAAAATCGATAGAGGTAGGACTTGTGTTTCTGTACGAGGGGGAATTCCAGGCGTGAGAAGAATTCCTTTGAATTGGTCTGTTCTGCCTGCGCGGACCCAAGCTTCCAGGTGCCGAGCTTCGGCTTGGCCGTGGTGAAGCCGGATAGTACCGTGACAGGCCATCCGGCGGGGTCGAGGATGCCGGATCGCTCGGCCCCAAGGCTCACGACAAGCCTGTCCCGCTCGGCTGCGAGGAGGGCCAGCCTGTCGGCGATGATATCCCTCTCCTTCAACTTCGCCCTGAGTTCCTCGGCTGTCGAACTGACGGTCGCGAGTTCGGATTGGAGCGATGCAGCGGCCCTTTCGCCAGCGCTGCTGATGTCCTTTTCAGCTGCAAGCCCGCGCTCGAGGCCGGCCGCCTTCCTCTCGGCTGCGCCGAGATCGGTCTCGAGCAGGGCTATGCGTCGAGTGAGTGCCGCGATCTGGGCTGCCACGGAGGGGGCTTCAACCTGCGCTGCGGGAGGGTCGGCGACTGCGGCAGGTGCCTCCGGCAGTGGGATGGGCAGGGCGGGGGCAGGGACTGTGGTTTCGGCTTGCTGGGCAGTGTCAGCTGATGCCGCCGGATCGGTCGCGGGGACTGCCTCCGTCTGCGCCGCCAGCGGGTTGGCCAGGACCAGGGCCAGGAGCGCAAGGGCGGCTAGGACAATACCTGCTTGTTTCATATAGTTACCTCCATATTTTCCATGGTCCCGGGGTTTCCGGGTCCCGCTTCCGGCATAGATGGCACCATCGGAGCGAACAGCCTTTCGATCATCTCTGGCGAGGCGGGAACCGGCCTGCCCCCGGACACGATCGCGGTCTCCACCCGGGCCGATGCCGCGACCTGCCCGTTGGATTTCTTGACGGCATCCTGGAAGAAGACGAGCCTGAGCCGTCCCTCGCGGGCGATGCCTACGCTCACCGTGAACTCATCTCCGCTTCGCAGCGATTCCCTGTAGTCGATCTCGATGCGGAAAACGACCGCATCAAGACCAGCTTCGTGCATGCCCACGAAGTCGATGCCCCGCGAGCGCAGGAAGCGGTGCCGTGCATGCTCGAAATAGTGCTGATAATTGGCGTTGTTGACGATCCCCTGCGCGTCGAGTTCGCAGTCCCGCACTTCGAAGTCGGCGCCGAAGACTGGCTCCGCCCTTGTAGTCGCTCTTGCCATGCTAGAGGTCGTATCTCTCGCCGTACCTGATGACCTGGATGTCCTTTACGCCCTTCGAGCGAAGGAAATCAGACTGGTGCTGCAGTGATTTCGGCTCGCCGTGGACGAGGAAGACCTTCTTGAGGCGCGTAAGATCGAGCAATTGCATCCAGTCCCAGACCTCCTGGTAGTCGGCGTGCGCCGAGAAGGCCTTGATCTCCTCGACGTGGGCTTTCAGGCGGTAGATGTCACCGTGTATGCGCAGTTCCTTCTCGCGGTCGCGGATACGGCGCCCGAGGGTGTGTTCGGCCATGAATCCGACTATGAGGATCGTGTTGCGCTCGTCCTCGACGATGTGCATCAGGTGGTGCTGGATGCGTCCGGCCTCGCACATGCCGTCCGCAGAGATGATGATGGCCGGGCCCTTCAGGTCGTTGAGCCTCTTGGAGTCGGTGACGCTTGCCGAGAAATGCAGGGAATTGAAGCCGAAGGGGTTCTCGTGGTGCTTTATGAAGGCTTCGTGGATGTCCGAATCGTAGCACTCGGGATGGATCTGGAAGATCGAGGTCGCGTTGATCGCCATCGGCGAGTCCACCCAGATGGGGATCTCCGGGATGCGCTTCTGGTCGTGGAGGACATGGAAATAATACACAAGTTCCTGGGTGCGTTCGATCGCGA
>JBMOIK010000361.1:0-4450 GCA_049317365.1 Rectinemataceae bacterium
GGTGGCAGCTCAGATGCCGCAGGAGGGGCTGCATCAGAGGATACCGGCGGCGGTGCTGCCGTAGTCACTGATACGGGAGGGAGCCCTGGCGGAGGAGGAAATGTGGAAACAGGGGCTGCGACTGCGTCGGGCAGTGGGTCAGCATCTCCGGAAGCTCCTGCTCCCCAGCCGGCTCCGGTGGCGGCCTCGAAGCCGGCTGCCCCTGCAAGCAAGCCCGCCATGGGCGGAGCCATGCTGGAGCGCGTGCACGCGATCACGGTACAGGCAACGGTGGAGGCCATCGCCCAGAAAATCGACAAGCCTTCGAATCCTGTGCCGAGCTTCGATTTCCACCTCGAGATCAAATAGCGCGCTTTCCCCTGACGACGCCTTGGGGGTATAGTCAGCCCATGCTTTACCGCCGTTTCCCCAAGATCGAGGATGTCGAGGTGTCGGCCCTCGGCCTCGGCTGCATGCGCCTTCCGACCAAGGGCGGTGACGCCGCTGCCATCGATGAGGCCGCCGTCGAAGACATGTTCCGCGCCGCCATCGACTCGGGCATCAATTACATCGACACTGCCTGGCCCTATCACCGCGAGATGAGCGAAGCGGTGGTGGGCCGGACGCTCGCGCGGCTCGGGGCCAGGGACAAGGTCTATCTTGCGACTAAATGCCCTGTATGGCTTGTGAAGGAAGAGGATGACTGGGAACGCTATCTTGACAGCCAGCTCACTAGGTTACAGACCGATCATATTGACTTCTACCTCTTCCATGCCCTCGACGCCGGCCGCTGGGACCTCGTGAAAAGATTGCATGGACTTGATTTCATCGCGCGGGCAAGGCGCGATGGGCGCATCAGGCACGCCGGCTTCTCCTTCCACGACAGCCTGACCGTATTCAAGGACATCATCGACGGCTGGGAGGGCTGGGAGTTCTGCCAGATCCAGTACAACTACATGGATGGAGAGTACCAGGCCGGTACTGCGGGTCTCGAGCACGCCGCAGCCCGCCAGGTCGGTGTAATTGTGATGGAACCCCTCCGGGGTGGAGGCCTCGCCCGTGTGCCCGACCCGGTGCTCGACATCTTCGGGAAGTGGAAGGTACCGCGGAGGCCCGCCGAGTGGGGTCTCCGGTATGTGCTGGACCGCCAGGAGGTCGTTACGACGCTCTCCGGCATGGGCCGGGTCGACGAGATCCTCGAGAACGCCGCGGTCGCTGGCAGTGCCCGGCCCAATTCCCTCCTGGCCTCCGAGAAGGACATAATTAACAAGGCACGGGATTTTTTCCTGGCCGGACAGAGGGTTCCCTGCACAACCTGCGCCTACTGCAAGCCCTGTCCGAGCGGCGTGGACATACCCGGGGTCTTCGGCATGTGGAACACGGCCGTCATGTATGACGACCGCGCTGGCCGCTCGCTCTGGTACAAGGGCAGCCTGATGAGCGAAGGATCCGCTGCCGACCAGTGCACGCGCTGCCTCGAGTGCCTCGATAAGTGTCCGCAACACATCATGATCCCCGACCGCCTTGAAGAAGCCCACGCGTATCTCGTGGGAACCGCGTGATGCGGAGGATCGAACCGATTTCTGTCGAGTTCCCCGTCCATGGTTTCGACTGCGGCTGGGGAGGTCCCCTCCGGGTCCTCCCGATGGCCAATTTCCTTCAGGAGGCTGCCGGGGTCAGCGCCCAGGAACTCGGCTTTGGCATATCCGAACTCATGCTCCGCGGGCAGACCTGGATGCTCGTCAAGCTCGACCTTCGTGTCGATCGGCTGCCCCGCGAGGGCGAGAGGATCCGCGCCAGGACCTGGCCCTCGGGCCTCGACCGTCTCCTGGCGCTGCGCGACGTCATGCTCGAGACGCTGGACGGTGAGCCCCTTGTCCGGGCGGTCTACGCCTACCTCGTGGTGGACCTCGAGGCGCGTAGGCCCCTCCGCCCCGAGCGGGCCATACCGGAGCTGGCAGGGATCGATATCGCAGCCTTCGGCCACTGTGTGCCGGATTTCCGTTTCGGCGCTACGCCTCTCGACAGTCCCGAGCGCAGGGTAGCCTTTTCCCAGATCGCAGGTCCCCGGCACCTCGACAACAATGGACACGTCAACAACGCACATATCCTCGACTGGCTGACTGACGCAGCCCTGATGGCGACAGGAATCATCCCAGGGGGAAACCAGGCAGCATCGGCAAAGCTTGAGCTTTCTGGGCTACGCGTGGATTTCCTGCGGGAGTTCCTCCTGGGCGAGGAGGCCTCACTCGTCCATGGACCGGGCGCCGGGGGTGGGCAGACCGCGGGATCGATGTTCACAATTACGACGGAAGTCCTCCGGGGCGGCGAATGTGCCGCCAGGGCGGACAGCTCATGGCGCGTCGTCTGACGAGCCTCATAGATGAACCTGGGCAAGGAGGAACCATGCCCGCACGAAACAAGATGCCTGTCTCGGTCCTGATTCTCGTTCTCGCGCTGGCAGCGCCGGCCGCCACCTTCGCCTGGAGCAACCACGCGCTTCTCGCGGCGATTTCCCTGGCGGAAGAGGGCTGGGGCACGAGGATGGTCATCGTGGAGCCGCTGGATGATTTCCTGTCGTCTGCAAAGGCAGGGGTCGCTACGGCTTTGACCGCCGCCGAGGCGAAGGCCAAGTCCGACTATAAGGGCTATAAACCCCTTCCCGCTGCGCTTGCCTTCAATCCGGCCACCGAGGGCGAGGCGCTGCGTGCCTCCTTTGTCGGGGCGATCCGGGTCAATCCCGGCATGCCCTTCCCCGACTTCCTGCAGGTTCCGGTCAATGAGGCCAGCGAGCGGCCCGGTCTGGCTTCGGATGCCTCGGTCTTCAAGGAACTGAAGGTCCCCAATTCCCCCCTGAGGGCCCTCGAAACCGGCGAAGAGGTCGAGGCGCTCAAGGTGGTCGAGACCGCCGCCGAGGAACCCGACTACGGAATGGACATCGGGCTCTATGAAGATAACAACACTGATTATGGGAAGGCCTATGGTTTCGGCGTTCAGCCCTTCGGCAACCCGGCCCTCTTCTATGGCAGCCAGGCGCCCTTCCACATGTCCTTCGACAACGAGGATGGAATCATCCACATGCTTGCGACGTTCACGACGGAGAGCAATGTCGGCTACCGTCTCGACCTGTACTCAGCCCTCTCGAGGGCGGCCTTCGCTGCTGGCCACGAATACTGGGGCTGGCGCTTCGCGGGCTGGGCCCTCCACTACGTGCAGGATATCACCATGCCCTATCACGCCACGGTCATGCCCTCCAAGGACACCTTCGGCCTCATCCTGCTGAACGGGCTTGGATCGAAGGCTGACAAGGATGCGGCCGTCACCCTCCTGTCGAACCGTCACAGCATCCTCGAGGATTACCAGGGCGCGGCATTCCTCGCCTGGGCCGGCGATCATCGGGCTTCCCAACTCTACGCCGCGCTCAAGCCCGGAGCCCTCTCCTATCCTGTCGCTCCCCTTGAGCATTCCGGCAAGGCCTGGGCACTGGCCATCCTCGGCAAGGCATCGCGGGCCCGCGGCATCGAGACGGACAAGGCCATCGTTGCGGCATTTCCGGCGAACTATGTGAGCGACCCCTCCTTCGATTTCGGCAAGTGGCAGGCCGATACCGGGTATGCGTACGATCCTCACGCTGAACTGCTGGCCGTCGATTCGATGAAGGCCCAGGCCTTCGAGGCCGTTCTCGCGAAGAGCCTGGCCGCCACCGGCGCAGGGGCCCGGGGCTTCATGGCCTCCTTTTCGGCGGCGGGGACTTCAGCTATTAAATAGTCATAACTAGATAATTAAAATAGCAAGGGGAGGCAGCTGCCTCCCCTTGCTTTGCCCCCTTTTCCCCGAACGGGCTCGACTGCCTGCCTCCCAAATGACAGAATATTAACATCATCCTCGCATTTTCTAAACCTACGGTGGCTAGATTCGCGGCACGGGACGCGCCAAAGCGATGGTCGCAATGGTGACGCGAGCCCAATAATCTTCCCTCTGGAGGTACTCGATGCAACTGTCACGTAGCCCACGCTTGGGCTCAGCCCGGCAGCCGCAAAGTGAAACGCGTGCCCTCGCCTTCCCAGCTTTCGACATCGATGCTTCCGTCATGTGCGAGGGCGATGTGGCGGACGATAGCAAGGCCGAGTCCGGTGCCGCCCAGCTCTCGGCTCCGCGCGCCGTCGATGCGATAGAAGCGCTCGAAAACGCGGCTCAGGTGCCGGGCGGGGATGCCGGGGCCGAGGTCGCTTACTGTTAGTACTATATACCGCGATCCCTGGTCCCCGTCGACCGGATGCCCAGAGTGCGCTTCGACGGACACACGAGTCCCCGCCGGGCAGTATTTCACGGCGTTGTCGAGGAGGTTGACGAGGGCCTGGACAAGGAGGCCTTCATTGACCTGCGCGGAAAGCCCTGCCTCTACCTTGCTTGTGATGACGATTCCCTTTTTATCCGCGCTTGCTGCCACGGCCTCGATTGACTCTATGAT
>JBMOIK010000362.1:0-4450 GCA_049317365.1 Rectinemataceae bacterium
GTGCCCACCAGGGCGACATTCACCGATCTCGTCCCGGCCATGAAGAAGGCGTCGTGCACGCCGCGCAGGGCCTTCACCTCGTCGGCCAGGGAGACGACGGCCGACACGTTGAGCTCGCTCGAGCCCTGGGCTATCGCCGTCACGTTCACGCCCGAGCTTCCAAGCGCGTCGAAGATCCTTCCCGCGATGCCTGTGGAGTGCTTCATCCGCTCGCCGACCACGGCCAGAATCGCCATGTCTTCCTCGCAGATGGCCCGGCCGATGCGGCCGTCGGCCATCTCGGTGGCGAATTCCTCCGTGATGGCCCCGATCGCTGGGTCGCGGTCGTTCGGCATCACGGCGAAACAGATGGAACGCTCGCTCGAGGCCTGGGATATCAGTATTATATTCACCGCCTTCCGGGCGAGGCAGCCGAAGAGGCGCCCCGCGATGCCGGTGACACCGACCATGCCCGGGCCCTGCACGAGGATGAGGCTCGTGGGCGAGATCGAGGTGATTCCGCGCACGGGGTACCTCGAAGGCGCGGCGTCGAAGGTGATGACCGTGCCCTTGAAGGCCGGGTTGAAGCTGTTCCTGATCCTGATCGGGATGCCGCGGTCGAGGGCCGGCTGGATGGTCGGGGGATAGATGACCCTGGCGCCGAAGTGGGAAAGCTCCATCGCTTCGTCATAATTAAGAGCGTCTATTGGGAAGGCGTCGGGGACCTTCCGGGGGTCGGCGGTCATGATTCCGTCGACGTCGGTCCAGATCTCGAGTTCCTCGGCGTCAAGGGCTGCCGCGATGACGGCAGCGCTGAAGTCCGAGCCTCCGCGTCCGAGGGTGACGGTCTCCCCCCTGTCGGTGGCCGCGATGAAGCCCGTAACGACGGGGAGGGTCCTGGCGGCACCGGAGAGGAGGGGGCCGAGCCTGGACAGGACGGCGTTGTCTGTTGCCCTGCGGACAGGGCGCGCATTGCCGAAGGGCCCTGAGGCGACGATGAGGCCGCGCGCGTCGATGGGGACGGCGGGTACGCCGAGTTCCCTGAAGGCGGCCGCGACGACCACCGCCGAGAGGCGCTCGCCGAAGCTCATGAGGAGGTCGAGGCTGCGTGGCGATAGCTCGCGAAGGAGCCCGACCCCCGAGAGCAGTTCGCGGAATTCGTTCAAGAGGGTTTCGAGCTCCGGACGCACTGCCTCGAGCCTGGGGCCCGAGCAGAGCTCGCCCAAGGCCGAGCGGTGGCGCGTCACGATGGCCTCGTAGCCCTCGAGCCAGGCGGGATAGACTCCGGATGAACCGTTGGCCTGGGCTGCCGTGCGCGCTGTAGAGATGATCTTGTCGGTGACGCCTGAAAAGGCGGATACGACGAGGACCGCTCCCGGATAGCCGAGGACGATATCGACCATGCGCTTGATGGCCTCCGGACTTCCCACCGATGTTCCGCCGAATTTCAGGACTTTCACAGCTATCGCTCCCTTGTCGATCGCGGAATCGTAATGGGGGCGGAGGGGAGGGTCAATACGATGCGCGCTTGCCCACGCCTTTCCCTTCGATGTAGCATCGCAGCATGAAACTAGAGATCAACCCGCGCGGAAACGGCGCCTGTCCCCTCTGTATCCGAATCGATGACTGCTCGATACGCGAAATCCTCAAGGGATCGGTCTCCGGGATCTCCGATCCCGAGGATCAGGGGATGGAGATCGCCCTGTACACCTGTCCCTCCTTCGTCGAGGGGGACGCACGGTGATCGAGAGGCTCGAGACCCTCGGAGCCCGTTTCCGCGAAGTGGAGCTTTCCCTGGCCGATCCCGGGGTGGCGCGCGACCAGGCCCGCTTCCGCGACCTCATGCGGGAGCGCTCGCGTCTTTCCGTCATCAATGAGACCTATGGCAGCTATCGCTCGGTCCTCACAGGCATCGAGGAGTCCAAGGTTCTCGTCCGCGACGAGTCGGATGTGGCCATGCGGGACCTCGCGCGCGAGGAACTCAGGGAACTCGAGGCAAGGCGGGAGCTTCTCGAGACCCGCATACGGGAGCTTCTGGTTCCCCGCGATCCCCTCGCCGACAAACCTGCCATCGTCGAAATCCGGGCGGGCACGGGCGGGGAGGAGGCTGCGCTCTTTGCCTCCGACCTCTTCCGCATGTACTCGCGCTACGCCGACCGCAGGAGCTGGAAGGTCGAGATCATGGAAGCGAGCCAGACTGAGCTTGGCGGCTTCCGCGAGATCATCTTTTCCATGAACGGAGATTCAGTCTTCGAGCGGATGCGCTGGGAGTCGGGAGTGCACCGCGTGCAGCGTGTGCCCGCGACCGAGGCTTCAGGGCGGACCCACACGAGCGCCGTCACCGTCGCCGTGCTTCCGGAGATGGAGGAGACCGAGCTCGACATCCGCGACCAGGACCTCCGCATCGACGTCATGCGCGCGGGCGGACCGGGGGGGCAGAGCGTCAACACGACGGACTCGGCTGTCCGCATCACCCACATCCCCTCGGGTCTTGTCGTCCACTGCCAGGACGAAAAGAGCCAGATCAAGAACAAGGCCAAGGCGATGCGCATCCTCCGGGCCAGGATCTTCGAACTGGAGGACGGGAAGCGCCAGGCCGAGCGCGCCGCCGAACGGAAGACCATGGTCGGTTCGGGTGACCGCTCGGAACGCATCCGCACCTACAATTTTCCTCAGAACCGCCTGACCGACCATCGTATCGACCTCACGCTCTACAAGCTCGAGCTCTGCATGGAAGGGGACATCGACGAACTCGTCGACGCCCTGGCCCTCCACGCACGCGAGGCCCTCCTCAAATCGGGCGAAACCGGCTTCTGAATCCATGAACCGCGAAGCTGCCCTCCGCGAAGGCATCGCCATCCTCGGCCGGCCCTCTGGAGGCGCCAGGGTTACAGGCAGCCCTGCCCTCGACGCTTCGCTGATCCTCGCCTGGTCGGTAGGCGCCACGAGGAGCGCCCTCCTCTCCGACCTCCGGCCTGGGCTCGACGCTGCCTCCGAGGAGAGATACCGGAGGGGACTCGAGCGCCGCCTTCGGGGCTCGCCTGTCGCCTATGTCACGGGAACCAAGGAATTCTGGGGTCGCGATTTCCAGGTCGATGCCTCGGTCCTTGTTCCAAGGCCTGACACCGAACTCCTGGTCGAGCTGGCCCTCGCGGAGGGAGACTCAAGAGCCGGCAGACTGGGTCGGCCTCCAGTGGTCCACGAGTGCTGCACAGGCTCAGGTGCCGTCATTGTGAGCCTGGCCCTCGATCGTCCCCTTTGGACGCTTTCCGCGGGCGACATAAGCCCGGCTGCCCTGGCCGTCGCGCGGGCCAACGAAGGGCGCCTCCTGCCCGCCAGCCGTCCGGGAGGAAATGTATCCTTCGTGGAACAGGACCTCCTGGCCGGAACCTCCGGTCCCTTCGACCTCATCCTGGCCAATCCCCCCTATGTGGAAAGCACTCTGGCGAGGGAACTCGCCGCCTCCTGGGGCGAGCCCCTCCTGGCCCTGGACGGCGGCCTCGACGGCCTTGACCTCCTCCGCCGCCTCATCCCCGCCGCCGCCCGCGCCCTGGCCCCCGGCGGCTGCCTCATGGTGGAAGCCGACGCCACCCATGCGGCCCGGCTCCGGGATATGTTCAATTGTGAGGGTTTTGCCGGCATCGGGACCGCGCGGGACCTGGCCGGTCTCGAACGGGTCACCGGGGGGAGGCTGCGATGACGGGAACCCTCGATCCGCGCCGCGATTTCGACGAGGCGCTCCGGCGGGGCCTGGCTCCGGAGTCGGTGGCCCGCGTCCTCGATGCCCTGGCCTTCGCCATCGAACGGAGCGCCGGCCGCACGCGCGCCTCGGGCGAGAGCGCGTTGATGCACGAGCTCAGGGTAGCCTCCATCCTCCTCGAGCTGGGCATGGACGCCGACTCGGTCATAGCAGGTCTCCTTCACGACCTCGGCGAGAGGGATGAGGGGGAAGCCGAAAGACCGGGCCACAAGGCCGAGTCCGGAGAGGCTCCGCTGCCCGCGCACGCGCCTGCGAGGAAGCCGGCCAAGGGCAAGGCAGTGCGCATGGAAGCGCCGGGTCCGGGCAGCGAGCTGAGCTCCCGCTTCGGCTCCGATGTCGCACGCATCGTCGACGGAAGCTCGCGGCTCTCCGCGCTGCGCGCCCGCAACAAGTCAGTGCACGCGGCGGAAGGCATCCGGAAGATGCTCTTCGCGATGACCAGCGACATCCGCGTCATCATAGTCAAGCTCGCGGACAAGCTGGATTCGATGCGGACCCTCCGCTGGCTGCCTGAAGCGCGGCAGAAGGAGATCGCGACCGAGTGCCTCGACGTTTTCGCACCGCTGGCCGACCGTCTCGGCCTAAGCGGCATCAAGGACGAGCTTGAGGACCTCGCGCTCAAGCACATCAACCGCGAGGCATTCGAACAGATCAAGGCGATTGTTTCCGAGAAGAAGGAGGAGCGCGGGCGCTTCCTGTCGCGGGTCGAGA
>JBMOIK010000363.1:0-4442 GCA_049317365.1 Rectinemataceae bacterium
CCGCAGCAGGCACTGCAGCAGGTGCCGTGGCGGGTACTGCGGTAGGTGCCGAGGCAGGAACAGTTGAGAGCGGAGCATGGCCCGGGTCCGAAGTGAACTTCGAGGGGCTGGCTGGCACAGCAAGGGGCGCAACCGGGGCGATTGTGGGTTTGGAATCGAAATCAGCCAATGCGCCCGTGAGAGTGCCAGAAGGAGCCGTCGCTGCCCCAAAGGCAGTAGGAGCGAAGGTTGCCGCGCCCGAACCCGGCGTGGATGCACCCGGCGTGGATACGCCCGGCGAGTTTATTGCGGGCAAAGAGGTATCGGGAACGATTGCCTTGACTGCCTGGGGCCCTGAACTGACGGTGTTTGGCTGTGTGGATGATTTCGCGGAGCTGGGGGAAAGGACAGCACCAGCTGGTGCTGCCAGGTTTCTCGCGACCGAAGCCGGGCGGCTCTGGCTCTCCACGATGGATGCCTGGAGCAATACAGACCCTCCAGCGAGGGGCATGGAGGGACTGACTGAAACACCGCCTAATTCCCACGAACTGGACGCTACGAAAAAAGAGAAGGAATAGCGCTGGACCTTGCCGCCATTGGGTGTAACCAGCCCCGCGAGGGTGTAGTAACCCGGAGCAAGGCCTTGGGGAAGGTTGAAATCGGGCAGCCTGCCGTCCAGCGTGTCGACCAGCACGACCCCGCTGTCAGCCAGGCTACGGGCCTCCGAGGTCTTGGCATAGAGCAATGTGGCAAGCGGCTGACCGGACTGGTCTTGAAGCGCAAGCGACAGCTGGTCGGGTGCAGAAGCGCCTGTCATGGCAGAAAGCTTGATCCCGATCGAGCTTCCCGGTGTAAGCGTCGAACCACTTTCGAGTCCAGTAAGTCCGGATTGAACTGAAAAGGTATACATCGAGCTCCGCTCGACATCGGTAAGGATCGTCGAGGGAAGGTCGCAGCCTGGCAAGAGGGTGCCGAGGGCGAAAATGGCGACAATACGAGCCAGTATACGCATAGACGACTTGGAATATATCCCGGAATTCCCAAAGCCTCAAGAAAAACCGCTTCAGTGCCGAGCAATGGCCTCGTGAATGGAACGTGCGATGGGGATCCTCCTGCCCGTTCCAAAGGCCCGGGGCGAAACCTTGATTACCGGGGGAGCCTGCCTGCGCTTGTATTCGGAGCGGGCCACCATTCCGATGATCCTCGCCACGAGGGACTCCTCGAAGCCCCTGGCTGCGATTTCAGCCAACGCGAGGTTTTGCACGATGTATAGCGCGAGGATTTCATCGAGGGTCTCATAGGGCGGAAGGCTGTCCTGGTCGGTCTGGTTGGGGCGAAGTTCGGCGCTCGGCGGCTTGGATATGATTGCTTCGGGGATAGGAGCGATCCTGCCCTCACGGACATGACGCTCGTTGACATGTCTCGCCAGCGCGAAGACCTCGGTCTTGAAAAGGTCGCCGATTGGCGCGATGGCCCCGTTCATGTCGCCATAGAGCGTACAGTAGCCCGCAGCCAGCTCGCTCTTGTTCCCCGTCGTCAAGAGAAGGGAATTGAACTTGTTCGACCAGGCCATGAGGAGGGTTCCCCTTATGCGTGCCTGGAGGTTCTCCTCTGCGAGGCCGAAGGGCTGACCTTCGAAATGCGGCTCCAGGAGGGCAAGACAGGCTGCGAAGGGCCCCTCGATCGGGAGGCTCTCAAGGCGGGATCCTGGCCCGTCCGGACCGCCAAGATTGCGGCACAGCTCCACCGAGTCCGACACCGAACCCGCGCTCGAGAAGCGTGAAGGCATCGAGATGCAGGTGAGGTTGTCGGCACCGATCGCATCGGCCGCGAGGACAGCGATGACGGCCGAGTCTATGCCACCGGAAAGGCCCAGGCAGGCCTTCGAAAAACCGCACTTCCTCATGTAATCACGGATGCCGAGGACGAGGGCATTGTATATTTCGCCCAAGGTCTCTGATTCCCCCGTTCCCGCTGGCGCAGGCACGGTGCCCCTCGGTGCCGGAGCTCCATCGACGAGTTCTGCCATGTCGATGGAGAGCAGCTCCTCCTCCCATCCGGCAAGGGCGCGGAGGCGGCCCGCTGCATCGATGGCAAAGGAACGGCCATCAAAGACGAGCGAATCGTTCGCGCCAACCAGATTGCAGTAGAGCGTCGGGATGCCCCCCTCGCGGGAAACCTTCGCCGCCAGCCGCTGCCGTACGGCGAGCTTGCCAGCCTGGAAGGGCGAGGCCGAGGGCACGACCAGGAGGTCCGCACCGGCGTCGAGAAGCTCCTTGACGGGATCGACACTGTAGCGCATGCCGGGAACCGGCGGTGACTCCCACCAGATGTCCTCGCAGATCGCAAAGGCGATGCGCGTGCCGTCGAGATCGAAGATGCGCCGGCTGTCCGCGGGCTCGAAGTAGCGGGCTTCGTCGAAAACATCATAGGTAGGAAGGAGTGTCTTGGCCTGGGTGAAGACAAGGGCGCCGTTCCGGATGACACCAAGCACGTTGCGCAGTGGTTTCCCGCTGCCGCCCCGGTTGCGGTCGACGAAACCCGTAGCCACGGCCACCCCCGCAGGCAGCCCCCGCTGGAGAATGCGCAGAGCCTCGAGACAGCCTTCCACGAAGGACTCCTGGTCGAGGAGATCCATGGGGGGATAGCCGCAGAGGGCCATCTCCGGAAAGACCACCAGATCGGGGGCCTTTGGTCCCATCAGCCCTTCCACCATGGCGATCATCCGCCCGGCATTGCCAGCGAAGTCGCCGATCGTCGAATTCACCTGCGCCAACGCGATCCGCATCGAGTCACTCTCCTGGGAGGGTTTCACCGCGCCCATCCGTATTGCCCGCGCGGACGCGTCGATAGTACACTCGCGGCGTGCAGAGGACAATGATCATCGCCCCCGCGGAGGGCGAGACGGCAGGCGCCATCGCTTCGGTCGCTGCGTCGGCGGGCTGGAGGGTCGTGCCGGTTGCGCTGCCCCCGCGAAGGGGCGAGACCCTGGGTGAAGATCACGCCAGGACAGATCGGCTCGTGTGGAATCCCGCCTCCTTCGTGTCAGCGGGCACCCTCGCCCTGACCGCGGGGAAGACCCTTGGAACCGTCGATACTGTCGTGATCCTCTCCTCGCCCGTCGATGCGGACCGCTCCCTCTTCGGCGGCAGTCCCGGCAGCATCGGCGCTGCCCTCGAGGCTTCCGTGCACGGACCGGCCTTCCTCACCCGCGAGATGCTGCGCCTCTTCGACGGGCAGCGCTCGGGCAAGCTCCTCCTCGTTTCCGTCGAGCCGCTCCCCGAGGGAGAGGGCGGCCGCGATGCCTTCGCCTCGCTCGTCAGCGGAGCCTTCCGTGGCCTCGGCGAGGGCATCTTCGAGCGAGGCAAGGCTGCGCCGTGGACTGCATTCGGCATCGTGGAGAAGAGCGGCAAGCCGACCACTGTCGCCGAATTCGCGCTCAGACTCCTCGACGATCCCAAGGCATCCAAGAGCGGCCGCTGGGTTCCCTTCAACGGGAAGGCGGGCCTCTTCGGGATGTTCTGAGGGATCCGCGCCACGGCCTGCGCCCGGCCCTCTGGCTGATCGGCTTCCGCTGGGGCCAGAAAAGATGTACGCCCAGCCCCCCGAGGACCAGCGCCGCTGCGACTCCATCCAGCGCCGTGAAGCGCTCGCCGAGAAAGACAGAGGCTGAACTCAGGCCGAAAATCGGCACCAACAGCGAAAAAGGCGCAATCCGCGATGCACCGAAGCGCATGATGAGGGCGTTCCAGATGCCGTAGCCCACTAGGGTCGACAGGACGGCGAGAAACAATATAGTACCTATTGTCAATATGGTAATTGATCGTAACGAGGCGCATATCGCCTCTGGCCCCTCGAAGGCGAGCGAGAGGGCAAGGAGCGGCAGCGGTGAGAAAAGGCTTGACCAGACCACGAGGCCAAGGGCGCTGCCCTTTCCACCCGTCCCCGACGCAGCCTTGGCGGTGATGTTGGCCGCTGCCCAGAAGAACGCCGCAACCAGCAACACTCCCACCAGCAAGGGCGAGAGCGAGGCTGCGGCACCCTCCTGGGGAAGCATGAGGAGGACCAGCCCCGCTGCAGCCAGCGTGAGACCGGCCCAGGTCCTCATCCTGATGGTTTCGCCAAGCAAGATGGCCGCAAGGATGGCAGTGAAGAATGCCTGCGCCTGCAAGGCTATCGATGCCAGCCCCGCAGGCGCGCCTAGCTTGATGGCAGTGAACAGCAGCCCGAACTCGCCGACGCCGAGGAAGATCCCATAGGCTGCCAGCCTGCCCCAGGAAATGGAGGGGCGCGGCACAAAAAATATCGCAGGCACTACACACAAAAGGAAGCGCAGGCAGGCCAGGAACAAGGCCGGCATACCCGATACGCCTACCTTGATCACGACGAAGTTGAAACCCCAGATAGCCACGACAAGGATCGCCAGGCCGATCACTGCCGGCCTAAGCTTCTCGGCCTGACTC
>JBMOIK010000364.1:0-4433 GCA_049317365.1 Rectinemataceae bacterium
CGCCCAGCGGACCTCGTCCTCGAGGACCAGGAGGAGGGACTTGTCGATGCCGACCCTGAACTTGAATTCGCCGAGTATCGTTGCGAGGGAGGCCTCGTCGTTACCGCTGTCCTTTCCGATCATGGCCCTGGCCTGGACGGGATTGTCCGTCATGAAGTCCTCGGCGCTGATGAGGGCCCGCAGGAAGGCGCGCATCGCTTCGGGGTGCTTCGACACAAAGTCCCTCGTGCCGGCTATGCAGAAACTCGCAGTGTAGAAATCCTCACCGTCGAAGATCCTGCCCTTGCCGGCCAGGCTGTTCTTCATGTGCAGCAGCGTGGGGTTCCAGGCAACTGCAGCGGCAATCCGTCCCGACTGGATTGCAGGCAGCATTTGATCGGGCTGCAGGTCCACGATGCGGACGCTCCGCTTCTCGATCCCGCGCGCGATCAGGAAGGCGTCCAGGAAATATTCGCCGTTGGTCCCCAGAGTGACACCGATTGCCTTCCCCACGAGGTCTGACGGAACCCCAACGCCTTGGCTCTCGCTTGCGACTACCGCCATGTTCCTGTCAGAGGTCGCGATTACCGCAGAGATGCTCAGCTTCTCCCCAGCCATGATGGCGAGGACGAAGGGCGTCTCCGCGACGGTGGCGAGATCGGAACTGCCGCCGAAGAGCGACGCCAGGGCGAGCTTTCCGAAGGCGAAGGCTGTCGCGTTCACGACGAGGCCCTCTGCTGCAAAGAAGCCCCGATCGAGGGCTACCTGGACCAGACCCGTGTCGGGCAGGGTCGCATAGGCCAGGTTTATCACCTGTCCGCGCGCCTCAGGCTTTCCGGAGTCCCTGTGGCAGGCAGCCAGGAGAAGGACCACGGCGGCGATCAAGGCGAGCTTTCTCATGGCTGTTGGTTGAGCAGGAGCCAGTAGTAGCCGAGCTCGCGGACTACTTCGACGAACTTCTCGAAGTCCACCGGCTTTAGGATGTAGCTGTTCACTCCCAGGCGGTAGGTCTCGATGAGGTCCCTCTCCTCCCTGGAGCTGGTGAGCACGACAATGGGAATCTGAGCCGTGCGGGGATCGGACTTCACCGCCTTGAGCACTTCGAGCCCGTCCACCTTGGGCAGCTTGAGGTCGAGGAGGATGAGCCTCGGCTTTACCGCGACGTCGCGCCCCGAGTACTCACCGCGCGCAAAAAGGAAGTCGAGGGCGATCGCTCCATCGGCCACGTGGACGAGGTTGTTCGCAAGCTTGTGCTTCCTGAGCGCCCGCATCGCCAGCTCGGCGTCGTTGGGATTGTCCTCGACGAGGAGGATCTCCACTTGGCCCTTTTCTTCCATGCCAGCTCCTTTTCGCCTAGAAGGCTATAACCGACTCCTTCATCGCCGGAATGTCCACCTGGAACCGCGCGCCTTTTCCGCCTGTCCAGCTGAGCCTTCCTCCCATCTGCTGGGCGAGCCCGGCGACGATGGACATGCCGAGCCCCTTCGAGAGCGAGGGGTCGAAATCCTTGGGAAGCTCGGCTCCGTCGTTCGAGACGGAGAGTGTGATGCGATCGGCCTCCTGCTTGATGTCAAGGCTGATCTCTCCCCTGCCCTTCCCGGAGAACGAGTATTTGACGGCGTTCGTGATCAGCTCGTTGAGGATCAAGCCCATATTCGCAGCCTGCTTGCCATCCATGGTGACGGGCTCGAGGTTGAACTTGAGACTGAGGCCAGGAGATCCGCCCTTAGTGGCGCCGACCAGGCGCGTCGCGACATCGGCGAGGTAGAGGTCGAGCCTGACCCTCCCCGGCTTCCCCTCCGAATCGAGCATGGTGAAAAGGCCGGAAAGGGCTCCGACGCGATCCGCGAAAACGATGAGGGCTTCGCTGATGCCCGGATCCGCCGAAAGGCTCGCCTCGGTTCGGGCGATCGCATCGATCTGGGCGAGGGTGTTCTTGATGCGGTGGAGGAGTTCTACGAGGCGGTCCTTCTCACGCCTGAGCCCCGCCTCCGCCATGTTGATGCCACTGAGGTCGGTGAAGACCACACCCAATCCCGCAGCAAGGTCACGGCCCAGCATTCCGAAGGAGAACAGCACGGGAAGCGACCCGCCGGAAGTGGTCAGGAGAGAGATACCTTCCTCCCGCTTCTGCCCGGAGGGGCCCGCGATCCGGAGTGAGAAATATTCCCTGTCCTCCGGGACGACATAGGAGCTGACCTTGGTACCGATGAGCTTCTCGAGGGGTACTTCGAGCAAGCCGGCGAGGCAGGAGTTGCAATAGAGGATGGTACCGTCGGGGCCGAGACTGACCGCGCCCTCGTTCATGGTTTCCACGAGGACCCGATAGGGTGTATCTGCGTCTGTCAGCGTGAAGACCCGCTCGCCTTCCTCGCCGGATACGACGAAGGCGTCGACTTCCCCCTCGCCAATGGCGCGCAGGGTCGCCTCAGCCTCCTCCAGGCGGAGACGGAGGGTCCTGTTCTCGATGAGGAGCTCGTCGCGCGATCCAGGGTCGCTCATCCTCGATCAACCTCCCCGATCAGTCTTTCTTCCTGATGTCGAAGCCAATCAGGAGCTTCTCGACACTCGACATGTCCCCGATGAATTTGCGCAGCGGCAGAGGCAGCTCCTTCACCAGGGTCGGGGCCGCCACGATCTGGGCCTCCTTCGCGAAGTTCGGCTGCTGGTGGATATCGAAGATCTCGAGGGTATAGCGGCCCTCGAGATGCTCGGCGCAGATCCTGCGCACGTTCTCGATGGCCCTGATCGATCTGGGCGTCAGGCCGGAGACGTAGAGGCGCAGGACGTAGGTTCCGCCCCCGCTTTCGTCCAGGGCCTTCTCGAAGTCTGCCTGCGAATCGACCAAGGCTGGCCCAAGGGGTTCAGGCCTTTTTTTCATCGTCCCCCTCCTTCGAGCCCTCGCCCAGCGGACGGATATCGAGGCCGACCAGGACGCGCTCGGTGTCGGAGAGGTCGCCGATGATCTTTTTGACCGGTTCGGGAAGCCTGCGGACAAGGGTCGGCAGGGCAAGGATCTGGTCGCCCCTCGCCAACACCGGGTTGAACATGAGATCCACCACTTCTATCCGGTAGCGGCCCGCGAGATGCTGCTCGCAGATGATCTTCAGGTTGGCGAAGGCTGCGAGGATCTTGCGCGTCTGGCCCGCAACGTAGAGCCTGAGCTCGAAAACTTCTGACTTCGATTCATCGGCATGGGCTGTCATGACGGGACTCGCTTTGCGCCATTTTCGCGCGCTCCGGGCTCCGGAAGCTCCTTGTCCGCCATACGGAGCCTGACGAGCTCGGAGCTTTCCGCTGCGGATGAGACCTTGCCCTGGGCTATTTCCTCGGCCAGGCGGTCCAGTTCCTCCATCTCGCCCTCGAAGCGCGTCCGCAGGGCCAGGATCCTCGCATCGATGACGTTTTTCTTCCTCTCGATCACCCGCTTCTTCCGCTCGAAATCCCTCGTCATCGCGAGAATCTCCCCTCGCTCGCGCGCGTCCTGGGCAGCCCGCGCCGCTCCCGTCAGGACCCCGCCCGATCCCACATAGACGTCCTTCAGCTGGATGCCCTGGTCGCTCATCAGGAACTCCCTGATCTGGTTGGAATGTCCCATGCCGCGGGATTTGAGGACATAAAGCCCCCTGTTACGTTCGCCGCTGCTTTCCAGGACCTGGAGCAGGAGCCAGGAATCCATCAGCGAGGAAACCCCAATTTCGGAGCGCTCGAGGCTCCCGCTGGAGGGCAACAGATCGGTGCAGACGGCGGTGATCTGCTTCATCTTGAGGTAGTCGATCAGGCGCGAGAGCATGGACTTGACCTCCGCGTCGCTGCCGGAGGTGTTGAGGTTGGAGATCGGGTCGACGACCACGATGGAGGGGCCGAAGGCGTCCACCTCCTTGTGGATGAGCACGAGGTGCATTTCAAGCCCATAGAGCGTCGGTCTCGAGTTCATGAAGCGGAGTTGCCCCTTCTTGACCCAGCGCTCCAGATCGATGCCGATGGAAAGCATGTTGCGGATGATCTGGTGCTGCGATTCCTCGAAGGAGAAGTAGAGGCAGCGCTCTCCCCGCGCACAGGCTGCGTCCACGAACTGGGCCGCGACAGAGGACTTGCCGGTGCCCGCGACACCCGAGATGAGGATGCTGCTTCCGCGGAAGTAGCCCTTCCCCCCCAGCATGGTGTCAAGCCGATCGATGCCCGTGGCGATGCGCTCGCTCGACGCCTCGTGGATGAGGCCCAGCGAGGAGAGGGGCAGGACGGAGAAACCCTGCGCGTCGATCATGAAGGGATATTCGTTTGTGCCATGGGACGTGCCCCGGTATTTCACGATGCGGAGCCGGCGCGTCGCTATCTGGTTGAATACATGGTGCGAAAGCAGGATCACGCAGTCCGCGACGTACTCCTCGAGGCCGAAACGCGTCAGCGACCGCTCGCCCTGCTCGCCCGTGACGATGGCGGTTACTCCCTTC
>JBMOIK010000365.1:0-4432 GCA_049317365.1 Rectinemataceae bacterium
CTCATCCGCGAAAGAAGCCCTTGCCCTGGCCACAACGCGATCGCAGCGCGAAAGTGCTGAATCGCGGGTGCGACGTCTTGAACTCAGGGTCGCGAAAGCCTTGTCACTGCGTCCTGGACGTAGACGTTCCTGATTCCGAGGCGCTGGAAATCCATGAGCGCCTCGAGGGCCTTCTGCTTCTCTCCCATGGCGAGGTGGCACTGGGCGAGTTCAAGATAGAGCCGATAGTTTTTCGGGTCGTTCTGGATCAGCTTCTTGAGGGAGACAATCGCATCCTGGAACTTGCCTTGAAGCCGGGCGATCATTGACAGCCCGAGAACCGCATAGACATCGAACTCGATGTTGAGGGCACGCTCATAGTACTCGGCGGCGCTCTCGTACTGGCCCAGGTTCCTGTAGGCATCACCCGCCCTCGTCAGGATCACCTTGTTTCTGGAATCCTTGGCAAGGATTCGCTTCCAGTAGTCGAGGGCCTTGTCCGGCTGGCCTAGTCCGCGATGGCAGTCGGCCAGGCCGAAGAGGGCGTAGAAGTTCTCGTTTTCCTTGGCCAAGGCCTTTGTGAAGGGATCGACGCCGAGATCGAACTGCTTGAGTTTCCTATAGCAGTTTCCGATCGAGGTCAGGACACGGATATCGACCGCTTCTCCCTGCAGCTCGACCATCCGCTGCCAGTAGCCCAGCGCGTCCTTGTATTCCTTGAAGTCATAGTGGAGGTGCCCGAGGCCGATGAGGGCGTAGGGATTGTCGGCTTCCATCTCGAGCACGCGGAGGTAGATGGCCTTGGACTTGCGGAAATCGCGGACCTTCCGATAGGCATCGGCGACACGGGTGAGCACCGTAATGTTCTTGTTGTCATGGAGGAGATACTGCTCCCAGATCTCTATGGCTTTCTGGTATTGGTTGAGGGCTTTATAGCAATCGGCCAGTCCGAACAGCGCGTAGTTGTTCCCAGGGTGATAGACAAGGCACTTTTTATAATGGTCCACCGCATCGCGGTAGGCCCCACGCTTGCGGGCGGCATCGCCTAGACCAACCAGCGCGTAATTGTTTTCCCTGTCTTTTTCGAGGATTCGGGCAAAGCATTCTTCCGCATCATCGACCCTGTTTTCTTTTAGATACTGATAGCCCTTTTTTGAGAGATCCGCGATCTCTGCAAGCTCTGGATTGGTGTCCCGGAGCGAACCGGACTCGAAGCCCGTATTCTCCTGCGAACCTGTATCACTCATCTTTTTCCTCTTCCGCGAGGAGTCTCCTGATAGCCAGAACGGCTTTCTCGACCAAGGGTTCGGACCTCTTTCTGTCATGGGCGAGCCAGTACATCTTGAGGGCATCGACCGGACGTCGTGCCCCAAGATATCGGTCTCCCACGCGGATAAGCCCGTCTGAATACCCCGTGGTCTGGAAAACCCTCCTTGCGGTCTCGATATCGCCCGAATTGAAATACTCATTTCCACGACGGATCAGCCTCACGCGGTCTGCACTCGCGAGTCCTTGCGCCGGCAAGTCAGCTGACTTGATGAGTCCCGTCTCAGCGAAACGATCGAAGATCCTCTGCTTCATTTTGATGGCCGTCCCTTGACTATAGCCATGGCTCCCTGTTTTTGCAATCACTTTCCATGAAGGCCGCCAGGCCTTGCAACTCCCGCTTTCCGCGATATCTTGATCTTGGGCGGAGGAAACAGTGGAATCGACGAATCTGACGCTTCAATGCGTCATCGGTGGCATCAAGCATCTCGTTGCGCAGGTTCGCGTAGCGCCCGCTCCGGAGAGCTCGCAAGCGCAGGTCTGTGAGGAAGCATCGGCACGTGGACAGCTTGAGGTGTTGCTTCGTTACCTCGATCACTGAGGCCCTGGTGGCGGATCCGGAGCTGTCCTGTCCATGCTTTTCTCACGTCTATAGAAGCGGACTATCGACCGTCCGTATTCGCGCTCGTCTTCCAGGTCGAGACCCTGAACCTTTCCGAATGATCTATCCTCGCGAGGGAAATGGATGAGTCCGAGTCCGCCAGGCGGCAGGGTTGCGCTGCCAGCCAGGTTCTGGAGCAGTTCCCGGCGGTGTGCATAGGGAAAGGGCGGATCGAGGAAGACAATCGAAAACGCGCTTCTGTTCCGGAGGAGAAAGCGCTCTGCAGGCATGCAGTGGCATTCCACTCTCCGTTCGGCAATGGCCACGTTCTTGAGGAGGAGGGGGAACTTTTCGCGGTCCTTCTCTACGCAGGCCACAGGATCCGCGCCACGGCTCGAGGCTTCCAGTCCGAGAATGCCCGAACCCGAGAAAAGATCCAGGAATGAAAGGCCAGTCAGGTCGCCGAGGATGGCGAAAATCGACTCGCGCATCATATCCATCGCAGGGCGGATCTCGAGCCGGCCCTTCGGCACCTCCACCTTCCTGCTTCTGAGATTCCCTCCAGTTATGCGCACCGGTCAGTCCTCACCGCGTTGCCTGAATGCCCTTTGCAGATCCCGGTCCATTTCCCTGTCGCGGATGTCTGAGCGTTTGTCATAGAGCTTCTTTCCCTTGCACAGGCCCAGCTCTACCTTGATCAGTCCATGCTTCAGGTATACCGACAGCGGGACAAGCGTGTAGCCTTTTTCCCGGACGCGGCGGTCGATGCGCTTGATTTCCCGTGCGTGGAGCAGGAGCTTTTTCTTCCTGTCCGGATCGTGGTTGAAGATCGAGGAAAATGAGTACTCCGCGATGGCGAAGTTCCTGAGCCAGACAGCTCCTTCATGCACCTCGCCGAAGGCATCGGGGAAGGAGATGCGGCCATCTTTCACGGATTTCACCTCGGAGCCGAGGAGGACGATGCCAGCTTCGAAGCATTCCTCGACAGAGTAATCAAAGCGGGCGCGCCTGTTCAGGGCCACGACCTTCACGCCTTCGGGAATCATCTGGCCTCCGGGAAAGGCCAACTATAGGAAAGGCGCTTCCGCTTGTCAACGCGAGGCCTTCATGCTAGGCTCCGCGCGGAATGCAACCGTGAGCATGTTCCCCAGAAGGTCTTTTACCGAAACCGTTGAAGGCCGCCGCCGCCTCTTCGTGCGGGCCCGGATTTTCTTCCTGGTTTTCCTGAGTTACGAGCTCGTTGTGTGTGTGTTCCTTCAAACGCGCGTGGTCACATCCACGTCGATGAGCCCCACGATGCAGCCCGGGGACCTGCTCCTCTTGAGCCCCTTTTCCTTCGGTCCCGATACCTTGTTCGGCAAGCTTCCGGCGATGGCGAAGCCGGAGCGGGGCGATCTCGTGCTCGTACGCCCTCCCTTCGAGTTGCGCACGGGAATCCTCAGGACAGTCGCCGATTCCTTCGTGCGCTTTATCTCCTTCCAGCGATTCTCCATCGCGGTGCCGGAACCGGGCGCAGAGGTCGGGGGTCCCTTCCTCGTTCGGGTCATTGCTGTCCCCGGCGACGAGGTCTCGATGAGCGCCTATGTCTTCATGGTGAGGCCTCAGGGCAGCGATCATGCCTTGACCGAATTCGAGTTTTCCTCCCATCGCTACGACATAGAGAAGCCTTCGCTTCCTCCTGGATGGAAGGCCGATTACCCCCTGTCTGGATTCCTCCCGCCACGCATCCTTTCGCGGGACGAATACTTCGTCGCTTCCGACATGCGTGGATCCTCATCCGACTCCCGGACCTGGGGTCCGGTGACGCAGCGGCATTTCGCCGCGAAGGCCCTGCTCCGCTACTGGCCCTTCGCCCGCTTCGGCAGCTTCTGATCCACCGTCCTCAACCGCCATGACTTTCGACGGATTCCCGATTCCCGAAGCGCTCTACATCCACGTGCCCTTCTGCGTCTCTCGTTGTACCTATTGTGACTTTTACTCGAACGTCGCTGCCCGGGCGGGAGTGGGTTCCATGGAAGGGGTCATAAGGCGCACGCTCGACCGCGCGGAGGCCCTTGCGGCGCGCTTCGGCGCGGATCACTTCGATACAGTCTACGTCGGGGGGGGCACACCATCCTGTCTGCCACGTCCCCTCCTCCGGAGGCTTCTTTCCGGCCTCGGCAGGATCGCTGGAGTGCCCCGTGAGTGGACGGTCGAAGCCAATCCCGAAAGCGTGGACCCTTGCTTTCTCGACATCCTCGAGGAGTCAGGCGTGAACCGGCTGAGCATGGGCATCCAGACCCTCGATCCTGCACTCGCGCGGGTACTCGGAAGGCCAGGCACGCCAGCGGATTCGCTGGCTGCGCTCAGGCTGGCCACATCGAGACATCTCCGGGTTTCGGCTGACCTCATCGGCGGAAGCAGTCGCGAAGGCAGCCTTGTGGCAGAAGCCGGACTTCTTGTAGGGGAAGGCATCGGGCATCTTTCAGTCTACGACCTCGTCCTCGAGGAGGGGACGCCACTCGAAGCCCTTCACCGGCGCGGCGACTTTGCCCTTATGGACGAGGACGAGGCTGCCGATGAGCGTGAAGCGCTCAATGAAGGGCT
>JBMOIK010000366.1:0-4429 GCA_049317365.1 Rectinemataceae bacterium
AACTTTGTATTTCTCCTTGAGGGTGAGGCGCTGGTCACGGGCCGGATCGGCCCCGGCCCTGATGATGGGCAGAAGCTCCTCGGCGAGCGGGTAGTTTTCGGGGTGGACCCAGCTGTTGTCGAGCGGATTGGAGCTTTCGGGTATCTTGAGGAAACCGGCGCACTGCTCAAAAGTCTTGTCGCCCAAGCCTGGTATTGCATGAAGTTGCTCTCGTCCAGTGATCGTACCCTTTTCATCCCGGTACTTCACGATCTTCTTTGCGAGGCCACCGTTGATTCCTGAGACGTGGCGAAGAATAGAGTGGCTTGCTGTATTGAGGTTTACACCGACATTGTTTACGACCGAGGCAACGACTTCGTCGAGCTGTTCGGAGAGCTTCTTCTGGTTTACATCGTGCTGATAGAGGCCCACCCCGATGGACTTTGGGTCGATCTTTACAAGCTCGGCGAGGGGATCCTGGAGGCGGCGACCGATGGAGATGGCGCCGCGGATGGTGAGGTCAAGGTCAGGGAATTCCTCACGAGCGATGTCGCTTGCTGAATAGACCGAGGCTCCGTCCTCGTCAACTACGGTAAATTCGCAGGTGAGCGAGTTTTCACTGATTGTCGAAGCGACGATCTCCCGGACCTCGTGACTTGCTGTGCCGTTGCCGACAGCGATGAGGGCAATGTTGTGCTTCTTCACGGCTGCGGCTATGGCCTTCTTGGCCTCGTCGGGTTTCTGTTCTTGCATGATCACGAAGTAGTCGAGGTACTTGCCTGTTTCGTCCATCGCCGCGCATTTGGTGCCTGTGCGGATGCCAGGATCAACACCGAGGACGCGGGTGCCCTTGATTGGCGGCTGCATGAGGAGGTTCTTGAGGTTCTCGGAGAAGACCACAATTCCGTGGGTATCGGCTGCCTCGAGGGCATCGGAGCGTATTTCGCGGACGACGGCAGGAGAGAGCAATCGTCGGAGTCCGTCTTCGATGGCTTCCTTGTGGTAGCGGTTATGGATGAAGGCACGATCGTCGAGCGTGGATATGGCTCCCTCTTCATCGACGTCGATTTTCACTTCCAGGGCGTTTTCGCGCTCGCCGCGGTTGACCGCAAGGACGCGATGCGCTTTCAGCTGGTTGAGGGGCTCTGCATAGTCCCAGTACATCTGGTAGGTAGAGGTTTCCTTTTTTGCCTCATCGCCGACGCCCTTGGTGACGAGATGGCCGGTCTTGAGGTAGTAAGACTTCACTGCAGCACGATTTTCCGGATCCTGGGACATGCGCTCGGCGACAATGTCCATGGCCCCCATGATGGCGTCTTTGGGCGTCGAGACGGTGAGTTCGGCCTTTTCCGGGTCTATGCGCACGAATTGAGGGGCCGCAGCCTCGACAGCCGCGTCATCTTTGGACAGCATGATTTCGGCGAGAGGAGAAAGGCCCCTTTCATCGGCGAGCATACCCCGGGTCTTTTTCTTTTTCTTGTAGGGAGTCCAGATATCCTCGATCTCAGCAAGGGTAGTGGCCTTCTTGAGGTTGCTGTAGAGTTCCTGGCTGAGCTTTCCAAGGGCGAAGATTCCTTTAATAACCTCAATGCGCCGCTCTTCGAGATTCTTGTAGCTTTCGAAGTGATGGGCGGAATCGCGGACCTGGACCTCGTCGAGGCTACCGGTGCGCTCCTTTCGGTAGCGGCTTATGAAGGGAATTGTGCAGCCCTCTGCCACGAGCCCGATTACTGCTGATACTTGCTCCATCCGGATTGTCAGTTCGGACGCGATGCGTTTCAGTATGCCGATCTCGTCGATTGCGAGCCCTGAAATGAATTCTTCGGTCAGTTCCATTGTGACACGGTACGGGGAAGAGGATAGGAAAATCAAGCGCCTCAGCTGTATCACGTGGCTTTCGCGTCAGTTAGCGCATAGATTGGTTCGGAAAGGTGAGGAGCCATGGAAGCCAGGGGAATGCGAAAAGCCCTGCACGCGATCGTTCGGGGACGAGTGCAGGGAGTTGGCTTTCGCTATTCGGCTTGCCATAAGGGCCGATCTCTGGGGCTGACTGGATGGGTACGCAATCTCGATTCCGGAGAGGTCGAGGTTTGGGCTGAGGGCGATGACAAGGCGCTCCTGGCTATGGAGGTCTGGCTCGAGGAGGGCCCCCCCGGCGCCCGGGTTGAGCAGGTCCTGGCGACACGACGAGAGGCATCGGGGAATTTCGGGGATTTTGGGATCGAATGATGAGCGGAGTAGTCAAAACAGTCCGTCGAGTGTGGGGAGCGAACGTGAATCGAGTCTGCCTTGCAGGACTATGGAAGCATTTCTGAATGACAAAGCCCCGGCCGGAACCGAGGCTTTGTCGCTTAATGAGCGGCCGACGGGAGTCGAACCCGCTTCTCCAGCTTGGGAAGCTGGGGTAATACCGGTATACGACGGCCGCTTGGACTTAGTGAATATAGCTGGGGCGAAACGGGGTCGTCAAGAAGAGCCAGAATTCCGGGCGATTCCGGGCTAGCTACCCGACTTTCGGAAGCAATGGTATCGTTGGAGATTATGGGACTCCAGATATTCGGAACGCCCCGTTGCATGGGCACGCGTAAGGCCGAGCGCTTTTTCAAGGAGCGGGGACGGACTTTCCAGCTCATTGACCTGTCCGATAAGGGCATCAGCCCAGGGGAGCTACGGTCGGTGGCTGCGGCTGTAGGACTCGATGCATTGCCCGATCGAAGCGGGAGGCTCTGGAAGGAAGGGGGGCTGCAGCACATGGATTTCGACCTGACCGAGACTCTCCTCGAGAATCCACTTCTCTTGCGAACGCCAATTGTGCGGGATGGCGCGCGTGCGGTTGTTGGAGTGGACGCGATAGCCTGGAAGTGCTTTCTCTAGTGGTCAGAAGATATCTTCATATCCTGTCAGTGCTCATCCTCGGAAGCGCAGTGCTGGCAATTCCTGGCTTTGCCGAGCCACCGATGGCTGTCCCCATAGCAAAGGAGTCGCGCAACAAGCTCGTGAGCAATGCCGAGCGCTACCTCGGGAAGCCTTATGCGTACGGCGGGAGCAATGCCGCGGGCTTTGACTGCTCAGGCTTGGTGTACCGTGTATACAAAGATGTGCTCGGTGTTGCCGTTCCACGGACGACGCAGACACTCCACAGGTACGTCGAGCCCATTCCTGTGGGGAAGCTCCAGCCGGGGGACCTCGTCTTTTTTGACACAACGAGTCGCTTGGCACACGTTGGAATCTATATCGGCGAAGGCAGCTTTATCCATTCGGCCTCCGAGGGCACGAAGAGGGGAGTAATCCGTTCCTCACTGTCGGAGCCCTATTGGAAGCGGAGCTTTGCGGATGCGGGCAGGCTCATATCACCGGCTGAGTACCTCGGGATACTTCTCAGCATGGCGGCCGGGCCACAGATAGGGGCGGATTCTGCTCTTCGGGGAGGGGCAGCCGCCCTCGTGGCAGCTTTTCCTCTTGGATCGGTGGAGCCAGGAATCCAGTTGCTGCCCTCCTGGGATGCAGGGCTTGGGGTGCTCCGGCTACCGCTGCAGTTGTCGCTTGGCCTTGATAGGCACCTACGCTTCTTCGCGGGTCCGGCCTTCACCCTGGGCGTACCCCGCACTGGCGGCGAGAATGGCTTATCCTATTCGCCCGAAGGCGGGGTGATCGGCAGCGCTGGTGTCGCCTATGCTCCATTCGAGTGGCGTATCCGGGAGCAGCGGTGGCGGCTTCTTGGCATGCTCACCTATGATCACTATGTCGCGTCTGCCAGTGGCACAGCTAACCAAGCTACAGGCTTTGGCGTCGGCCTGAAGGCGGGACTCATGCTCGAGATGCGGTTCCTTCAATAAAGGGAGGCGGATTGATGGCTCAAAGAGAACGATATGTCCTGGCGCTCGATCAAGGGACAACCTCGTCCCGTGCCATAGTTTTCAATCGCTCGGGCATTGTGATCGCGGCTCGGCAGTTGCCTTTCGAGCAGCACTTTCCGAAGCCTGGTTGGGTCGAGCACGATCCCGAGGACCTCTGGGCAAGCCAACTCGAAGCTGCGACTGGCGCCATTGCTGCAGCCCAGATCGAGGTCGGGCAGATCGACAGTATCGGGATCACCAATCAGCGCGAGACAACCCTGCTGTGGGACCGCGCTACGGGCAAGCCGGTACACAATGCAATTGTGTGGCAGTGTCGCCGCTCGTCCGGGATCTGCAAGGACCTGCGTGAGGCTGGCTTGTCGGAAATGGTTGCGCGCAAGACAGGCCTGGTTCTTGATCCTTACTTTTCTGCTACCAAGCTGATGTGGCTCTTTGCCGAATATCCGGAACTCCGGATGCGGGCAGAGCGGGGAGAGCTCATGTTCGGGACGGTGGACTCCTGGCTTGTATGGAGGCTGACCGGGCTTCACCGGACAGATCCCACCAACGCGAGCCGGACTCTCCTGTTCAATATCCGACAGGGGCATTGGGAT
>JBMOIK010000367.1:0-4420 GCA_049317365.1 Rectinemataceae bacterium
ACATAGGGACTCTGTGTGGAAAGGAAGGCTGCGGCTATGAGTACCTCCTCGATGACCGTCGGGCAGTTGAGCATGGCCTCGACGATGATACGGGAGTGCCGTGGCAGAAGGGGGAAGGCGCACATGAGCTCGCCGATGCGGGTGAGCTCCCGCTCGGGCGTAAGTGCGTCCAGGAGGGCAAGGGAGTCGATGGCGCCCAGGATGCCGGAACGCGCTGGCTGCGAGATGAACTCAAAGCGCTCGAAGTCGCTTATTCCGAGCTCTGCCATGCGGAGCACGACCTCGGTCAGGTCGGTGCGGTAGATCTCCTCGGTGGTGAACAGGGGGCGGTTCTCGAAGTCGTCGCGGGCGTAGAGTCGGTAACAGGTACCAGGGCGGGTGCGGCCGGCCCTCCCCTTCCGCTGGTTGGCCGAAGCCTTCGATATGGGGCTCTCGATGAGGCTCGAGGTGAAGGTCTTGGGGTTGTAGTGGTTGAGCTTGGCGAGGCCCGAGTCGATGACGCTCGTGATGCCGTCGATGGTGACCGAGGTCTCGGCGATGTTCGTACTTATGACGACCTTCGTCTCACCGGGTGGGGCCCGCTCGAAGACCCGCTCCTGCTCGTCCTTTCCGAGGCGCCCGTAGAGGGGCACGAGGTGGAGGCTGGCGCCGACCCCGCAGTAGGCCAGCGTCTTCATGCAGTCCTTTATGGCCTTTTCGCCGGGCAGGAAGATGAGGATGTCCCCCTCCCTCCGTTCGCCGGCGATGCGCATCACGATGGCCTCGATCTTCATCATGATCGAGTCCCCGTCGGATTCCACGGCCGGGGGATCGTAGACGATGCCGACGGGGTACATCGAGGCTTCTATTTTCACAATTGGACATTCCCCGAAGAACTCGGAGAAGACCTCCGCGTTGATCGTGGCCGAGGAGACGATGACCTTGAACTCGGGGCGCGATTCAAGCACACGCTTCAAGAGCCCGAGGATGAAGTCGATGTTGAGGCTGCGCTCGTGGGCCTCGTCCACCATGATGACCGAGTACTTCGAGAGCGAGGGATCGAGCTTCATCTCCTGGAGGAGGATGCCGTCGGTCATGATCTTGATCCGTGTGTCCTCGTTGGTCCTGTCCTCGAAGCGCATCTTGTAGCCGGCAAGGCCGGGCAGGGGCGTCCCGAGCTGCCGCGAGATGAACTCGCTCACCGAGATGGCCGCGATGCGGCGTGGCTGCGTGACCCCGATGAGACCGTGCCTCGAATAGCCCGCCTCGTGGAGGATGACCGGCATCTGGGTGGTCTTGCCCGAGCCCGTGGGACTCTCGACTACGATGACCTGGTGCTTCTCGAGGGCCTCGAGGATGCGGGCCTTCTGTTTATAGACGGGAAGCTCTTCGAAGTTCATGCTTCAGTGTAGTGCACATGGCCCGGATCGCGCCAGCGAGGGAAGGGAGCTACCTCCTGGATGGAAGCGGCGGCGCAACTTGCAGATCCCGCCCGCGACAGGCTACTGTAGGCCGCGTGAGCGAAAAAGAAACGCGCGTGCTCTCGGTCAGCGAACTCACCTCCCTGGTAAAGGGCATGCTCGAGGACGCCTTTCCCCTGGTCACCGTGGAGGGCGAGATCTCCAACTTCAAGCCCGCCTCTTCGGGGCACTGGTACTTCAATCTCAAGGACCGCGAGGCGATGGTCCAGGCGGTGATGTTCCGCGGGCGCTCGCGCTCCGTATCCTTCGAACCGCATGACGGCAGCCTTGTCCGCGCGACCGGCCAGGTCTCGGTCTATCCTGCCCGTGGCCAGTACCAGATGATCATAGAACGGATGGAAGCCGCAGGCGTCGGTGACATCCTGGCCATGCTCGAGGACAGGAAGCGCAGACTCGCCGCCGAGGGACTCTTTGACGCGGACCGCAAGCGGGAAATCCCCCGCTTCCCCGAGCGGGTGGCTGTCATCACGAGCCCGACAGGGGCGGCGATCCACGACATCCTGACCGTCCTCGGGCGGCGCAATTCCGGCATCGACATCATCGTGCTGCCTGCGGCAGTCCAGGGCGAGTCGGCACCGGCCGAGCTCATACGGCAGCTTGAAACGGCCAACCGCTTCAAGCTGGGAGATGTCATCATACTCGGACGCGGTGGCGGCTCCCTCGAGGATCTCCTGGCCTTCTCCGACGAGGGCCTTGTGCGAGCGGTCGCGGCCTCGGAGTTGCCGGTGATCAGTGCCGTCGGCCACGAGGTCGATACTGCGCTCACCGATTGGGCAGCGGACCTCCGTGCGGCGACCCCGAGCGCCGCAGCCGAACTCGTGAGCGAAAGCCTCCAGACCCTCCTCGCCGAAGTTGCGCAGCTTGAAGGAGAGTTTGAAACCATCCTCCGCTCGCGGATCGAGGAGCTGCGTGCCACGCTCGCTCGCTTTGAGCCTGATGCAGTGGAGGGACGCCTCATGCGCCTCATGCACCCAATGCTGCGCGGCCTTGACGAGGCGAGGGACTCCCTCGTCTCCGGCATGAGGGAGCGCCTGGCGGGATCGCGGCACCGCCTCGAACTTGCCCGCGGCCTCATCGAGGCCACGAGCCCGGAAGCCATACTCAGCCGGGGATTCTCGATAGTAACCAAGGCCGATGGCTCGGTCCTGCGGAAAGCCGGGGGTCTCGCCAGCGACGAGGCCCTCTCGATACGTTTCGCGGAGGGACGCGCGAAGGTGCGCGTGGAGGGGGTGACACCATGAAGAACTTCGAGGAACGGCTCGGGCGGCTCGAGGACCTCGCCGACAGGATGCGAAGTCCGGATCTCGCCCTCGAGGAGGCGGTCACGGTTTTCGAGGAAGGGATCAAGCTCGCCAAGGGACTTGAACGTGACCTGGAAAAGATACAGGGCAAGGTCGAGATACTCCTCAACAACCCCGAGGCGCCTGGAGACAAGCCCGAACTCGGGCTCTTCGACCAGGAATAGCCGCGATCACGCCCCAGTCGTGATGTAGTCGAGGACACAGGGAAGGAGCTTCCGGTCTGAATCTACGAGATCCAGTCCAGCCAGGGCCCCTGGCTCGAACCAGCCGACCGACTCATGCTCAACAAGGGTGAGGCTTCCGGGATTGGCAAGGCGACAGGCCCAGGCAGCCAGTGCGCGGGTGATGCCGCGGTGCACGAAGCTGGTCTCTCCGATGAGCCTGAGCGGGACGAGACTGGCCGCGAACTCCTCGTCGAACTCGCGGACCAGGGCTGTCCGGTCGTCTTCTCCCGACTCGAGCTTTCCTCCGGGGAATTCCCAAAGGCCGCCGAGGGCTCCGCCTGGCTTTCGCCGGGCGAGGAGCACTCGATGATCCACGACGACCACGGTGGCGACCGAACGGTCGGGCATCACAGGAAAAGCTCGAGGGGAAAGAGGAAGTGCCCCACCCCGACCACTATGGACACAAAACCGATGAGCCTGCCGCTTTCGACAAGGATGCGCGCGGTCCTCTTTCGACGCTGTCCGGGTTGCCCCTCGGCTGGAACGGCAAGCTGCGTCCCTCCGTCGACGCCGCGGTTGAACTCCAGGAGGAGGACGAGTCCCGCCAGCATGCCCGCGAGGGCCGGGAAGAGGTCCCCGACAATGCGGACATCGCCCTGCATGGGCGAGACGATCTTCAGTACTCCAACGACAATATTGAGGATGCCGAGCGTCAGGCGCACCTTCGAGTCGGTGAGGATGAAGCCGAGGTGGCGGAGGAACTGGCGCGGGTTTGGACGGTCTGGAAGGGCCAGGGCAAGGCCACCGAGGACGGTGAGCGCCACCGACAGGAAATATAGCTGGATCATCGCAGTCCGCTCCGAATGGCGCCCCTGGAATGGCGACAGGATCGCGTGGGGCAGGGATGTAGGGTAGCTGCTGGGGCTTTCAGGGTCAAGCTTTCGGGCTCCCCGAGAGGCGTGAGAGGGCGGGGATGAGGGAGAAGGCGTCGAACCAACCCACGTCCTTGCGTGCCTGCCTGCCCGCAAGGAGATGGAGACAGGCCGCCCTGGTCATGATATCGAGGCCTGTGCTTTGCACGAATTGTTTCCTTCCCGCAGCGTCACGGGCCAGGAGGCCTGCGGTGAGCCCCGAAAGGACGTCTCCCGATCCTGCGACACCAAGGGCCGGCTCGCGGCCGTCCAGTACGCGGATGTCGCCTGCCGGAGACATCATCCAGCTCGTCGAGGACTTGAGGATTATCGTCGCGTCGAAGCGATCACAGGCTGCCCGCAGTGTTGGTTCGGGGTCAGCGAGAAGCTGGGGGATGGCAATCCCGGAGAGGGCGGACAACTCGCCGGGGTGGGGAGTCAGGATGAGGGGCGCGTGCTTCCCGTGCTTCGCTCGCGGTGGGGCATTGGCCGCAGAGGCCGTGGCCAGGGAGGCCGTGGCCAGGGAGGCCGTGGCCAGGGAGGCCGTGGCCACGGAGGCCGTGGCCAGGGAGGCCAGTGCTCCG
>JBMOIK010000368.1:0-4418 GCA_049317365.1 Rectinemataceae bacterium
CGCAGAATTCCTCGCCATCGCCGGCTTCCAGACCTCGACGCCTATCCTTCCACTCTACCTCCGCGACCTCGGCGTGACTGACCCCGGCTCCCTCAATTCCTGGAACGGCGTCATCAACGGATCCACCTCACTGGCCCTCGCCCTCGTTGCGCCTGTCTGGGGTAGCCTGGCCGACAGCTACGGCAAGAAGGCCATGCTCCTCCGCGCAACCATCGGAGGAACCATCCTCCTTGCAGCCATGGCCTTTGTCACCTCGCCCTGGCAGCTCCTGGTGCTCAAGATCCTCCAGGGCGTGGTTACGGGGACAGTCGCTGCCGCGACAGTCCTTGTGGCGGCCATCGTCCCCCCCGAGGAGGCGGGATACAGGCTCGGACTCTTCCAGGTGTCAGTCTACCTCGGCTCGACCTTTGGCCCCCTTTTGGGTGGGATCATAAGCGATGTCGCAGGCAACCGGGTCAATTTCCTGGCAACGGGGGTCCTCCTTGCCATCGCTTCCTTCCTCATCCTCAAATTCGTTCGGGAGGACCTCGTGTCGAGCCCGCGGAAGGGCAGCTTCCTGTCCCGCATGGTCCCCGACCCGGGTGTCCTTGCCACGAACCCCCTCCTGGCAGCCCTCCTGTTCTGTGTCTTCGCTGTGCAGCTCGGAAGCGGCATCGCCAATCCCATCCTCCCCCTCATCGTCCTCCACCTCAACGCGGGCGCGGCGGGAACGGGGTCGCTGGCGGGCCTCATAATCGGTGCGGGCTCCCTCTCCGGCGCCCTCGCCGCAGCCTTCATCGGCCGGATCTCCGGGCGTTTCGGATACCGCCAGACCCTCGTCGCCTGCCTCTTAGGGGCTGTCGCCTTCACCGTGCCCCAGGGCTTTGCCAGCTCACCGATGGTGCTCCTGGTACTCAGGATCATGAGCGGCGCCTTCCTCGGCGGCACGATCCCGAGCATCAATGCCCTCCTTGCGCACACTGCGGACAGGGACAAGCAGGGAGCCATCTTCGGGCTTTCGTCGTCGGTGTCGAGCGGGGGCATGGCCATCGGCCCGATCCTCGGCGCCCTGGTCGCCAACCTCGCCGGATATCCGGCAATCTTCTTCACAACTGCAGCCATCCTTTTCGCCACCGCCCTCCTCATGGGCAGGCGCGGCGGCTTCGGCGACAGCCTCGGAAAGCCCGCCTCGAGGGGCAAGGCCTCCACCGAGGCTGCCCCTGTCGATCCTGCAGGCTGCGACTGATGGGCCTCCGAGAGATCGATCCGGGCGACCGGAAATACCGTGAGAGGAAGGACGGAGGCTTCCGCAGATTCCTGGCAATCATGATCATCATGCTTGCCCTGGCCCTCGCCCTGGGCACGGTCTATGGGCTGGTGACCGACAGCCGCTCGAGGATGGAGAAGGCCAGCGCAACCTCCGATGACGGCGGCTCCGACATCTTCGATCTCGGGCAGGTGCGGGCGAGAAGCTCTGACGTCACGCCGGCCTTCATCGCAGCCAGGATCAGCTTTCCCTATCCCTCGGCCTCAGCCTCCTTCCGCGAGGAACTCGAGAGGAAAGCCCCCGCCCTGCGCTCAGCCGCCTCCGCCTTCTTTTCCGGGCATGCAGCCGCCTCCCTCCTCCCTGCCAACGAGAGGGCCATAAAGGACGGGCTTCGCGATACCTTCAATTCCCTCCTTTCGCTCGGCCGTCTGGCCGAGATATGGCTTTCAGACTTCGCGGTGGTGCAATGAACGACAACTGGAAATTCCTCGCCGTCGACCTCGACGGAACGGTGGTGGATGGCGCCGCGGGCGTGAGCCAGGCGACCATCGAGGTCTTCGCGGCACTCCGCGCCCGCGGCCTGAAGCTCCTCGTGGCCACGGGGCGCTCCAGGCGCTCAGCCCTCCCCTGGGTCGAACGCCTTGCTGCCCGCGACGGCCTGATCTGCCACAATGGGGCGGCTGTCTACGACGCTGCGGGCAGGCTCATATCCCAGACGCTGATACCAGAACAAGCTGCCCGGTGCCTCGTCGAGCTCTCGCGCAGCCTGCCCCACCACTTCCACGGCTTTGTCGGCGACGAGTGGCTTTTCGAGCGTATCGACGCCGAGACCGAACGCTACGAGAAAAGGTCGGGCTTCAAGGGCAGGAGGGTCGATTTCGACAGCATCCCAACCCTCAATTTCAACAAGGCCATGTTCGTCGCCACCGAAGAAGATGTACCCGCTATCTCCTCCCGCATCCGCAAGGCACTCGGCGACAGCGCAGAGATCTATCCCACGGGATCGGGTTTTGTGGAGGTCGTTGCTCCCGGCGTCAGCAAGGGAGTGAGCCTCGATTTCCTCGTCCAGCGTCTTGGCGGCTCGATGTCCGAGGTCATCGCCTTCGGGGATGCCGGGAACGACGAAGACATGCTTCACAGGGCCGGCCTCGGCATTGCGATGGGCGATGCCTCCGACGAACTGAAGGAGCGCATCGGCAGGGTCACGGCCTCTGTCAGCGAGGACGGAGTCGCCACCTGGCTGACCGAGTTTTTCAAGCTGGAAAACCTGTCCCCGATTTTGGTAGACTGAAGGTTCTCTCCGCCGGGGTGGTGGAATGGTAGACACCGGGGACTTAAAATCCCCTGCTGCGAAAGCGGCGTGCGGGTTCAAGTCCCGCTCCCGGCAGTAATTAGCTACACAACCAAAGTAGCCGATAGTGCCGATATGAGAAAGAATCCTGAGAAAAGGAGCTTTCGGCATGAAAAGGTTCTATTTGCATGAGCGCGACGGCATTTTTTACGCTGAAATCGTGAACCCCGAGACCCAAAGGAAAAGCCCGGCCAAGTCCACCGGTGCCCGGACGAAAGACGATGCGACGTTGGTGGTCGCGGAATGGCTTCGCTCTGGAATCCCCACGGGCCGAGGAGGCGGGGCTCGCGACGCCGCCGCCGTGTTTTCCATCGAGAGCACCCTGGCAGCGATCCGGGGCGCCGACCTCACCGCCGCCGATGCGACAAAGATAGTCGATACCCTGAAGGCCCGCGGGCTTCTCTTGTCGGCCGTAGTGGCCGGGGGCCCTGGCTCCGAACTCACCGCCGCGTTTTTCAAGCGCTTTTGGGACTACGAAAAATCACCCTATGTCCGTGAAAAGCTGGCCCACGGGCAGACGATATCCAAGGGGCACTGCAAGCACAGCCTCGCCCGCATATCGACGCACTGGCTCCCCGTGTTCGGCGCGCGAAGGCTGGGCGAACTCACCCGCGCGGACCTGAAGGCCTTTGCTACAAGCCTTGGCTCCCCTGAGAAGGCCCTCGCCGCCGCGACTCGAAACCGCGTGCTTGTAGCCGGGACAACCGCGCTCCGATGGGCTTTCGAGAATGACCTAATCCCGGCCGACCCCACCGTCGGCGTTGCGACGTTCACCGGGACCGCGCTGGCTCGAGGAATCCTTGACCCCGACGAGGCCTGCGCCTTGTTTGCCCTCCCCTGGCGCGATGACCGGGCGAGATTGGCAAGCCTCATAGCCGCGACGACTGGGCTCCGCTCCGGCGAGATCCGCGCCCTCGCGCTTGCCGACGTTGGCGAAGTTGTCCTTGAAGTCCGGCACGCATGGTCCGGCACCGATGGACTGAAGACGCCGAAAAATGGGGAGGGCCGCCGCGTGCCGTTGCTTCCGAGCCTTCGCGACGAGCTGCGGACCCTCGCCGCCGCGAGCCCTCACGGGCCGGGAGGCTTCATTTTTTACGGACCATCGAAAGACGCACCCATGGGCGAGTCCGTCCTTTTGGACGGGCTCCGCGGAGCCCTCGAGGCCCTCGGCGTCGACTGGCAAGCGCGCAATATCAACTTCCATTCGTGGAGGCATTTTTACGCGTCCCGGATGAGCGACCATATCGACAGCCGAAAATTGATGCGCGCGACGGGGCACAAGACCGCATCGGTTTTCGAGGCCTACGCCGCCCACGGGCTTTCAAGCGACCTCGTGGAAGTCGGCAACGCCGCCGCCGTAGTGTTTGCGAATCTCGAGAGGAAGGCAAAAGGAAGCCCGGCAAAGCGCAAGCTTGGATGAGTTGGAAGGAACATTTTTTGACGATTGATACTCTGGCGCTAACTGATGCTTTGTGGCGCGAGAGATATCCTTTGACATAGGCGCGATTTTATCGTACATTTTGTTTACTGAAGTTTCGGCACCTTGGAACTGCGAAGCTGAGGCCAAGTCAACGCGACTGAGGGTCGCGCCCCACTTGGCAAGGCATAGTGGCACCCAAGCCCTACCGGAAGACGGCGCGCTCCGCGAGCCGTAAAAAGTCCGACGACCTGCACGCGGCCTAAGCGCCCCGGACGACAGGCCCCCGAGACGGACCTCCTTCGAACACCCGCCCCCTTTTCACTAGGGGAGCGGAATCGAGGGGGGCCTACAATGCCCGAACTAATCACCCTGAGAGAAGGCGCCGAGCGCGCCGCCATAAG
>JBMOIK010000369.1:0-4414 GCA_049317365.1 Rectinemataceae bacterium
GGACATCGAAGTCCGGCGCTTCGGATACATCGAGAAGCAGCTCACGGTGGCCGTTCTGGAAGACAGCATCTTGAGCGTCACGACCAGCCTCTCCACGGCCGCCTTCGCCATCACCTCCTTCGTGGTCAACCGTCCCCTGTTCAATCCCGCCAATCCCGGCCCCTTCGGAGAGCTGCGGCTCGCCTTCTCTGTTTCCGCTCCGGGTTCTGGTCGGATCGAGTTCCTCGACGAGGAGGGCGCCATGACGGGAAGGGTAGACCTGGAACCCTTCATGACATGGAACCACAGTCTCGTCTGGAAGGGACGGGCGTCCGATGGCTCGGTGCTGACCGATGGCACTTATGAGATTCGCCTCGTGGCTCTGGCCGCAGCCGAGTCCGCTTCCGAAATCAGCGAATCGCGCGAAGTCCGCATCGACTCGGGCCTCGTGGCCCTGCCCCTCGGGCAGGGTGATGGTTTGCCCGGCCTCGCCCTCCTTCCCCTCACCCTCGGCAGTCCCGCGGGTCTTGGCATAGTCGAAGCGGGGATTTCCCTGCCTGGCGACAGCGCCAGTGTGCTGGGAACGATGGCCCTTTCGCTCAGCGGCGGACCCTGGTCGACGGGTCTGGCCGTGGGAGGGAGCGCCGACGGTTCAGGCGATTTCAGGCTCGACCTGGGCCTCGGATACCTCGCAGGACAGATTGGGGATCTGGGCATCGGCCTGGCACTTTCCGGCCATGCGTCTGGGATGGCAGCAGGAACCGCCGGGGGCTTGGGATATGTCGCCCGCGTCCTCCTGCCCCTTTCCTGGATCTCCGGCGAAGCGGAGGATGCCCTTGCCCAGCGCCTTGTCGCAGGGCTCGCTCCCGCCGTCACGGTGGCGGGAGCCACTACCTCAGATGGCGCTGCCACGGGGAGGCCAGTGCCCGGAATCGAGCTCCGGGCCGGGGCCGGCATCGTTTCCGGATGGTCAGTACTAGGACTGTCTGCGCGGAGCGGAGTGGCCGGGCTCGAGGTCCTGGCTCCCCTGTGGGACGGCCTCGACCTGCGGATCGAGGGCAGGATCGCGCTCCCATCCACGCCCCTGGTGCTGTCGGCGGATCTCGGGATGGCCCTCCGGAGCGACGATCCGCATCCCTCATTCTCGCTCTGCCTTGCGATGGGTGTGTGGTTTTGAACGTTCAGGGTGACCTCCGCTTCGGATCGGCCTATTTCATATTGTTCTCGATCTACGGTGTCATCACGCCCTTCCTCCAGGTTCTGCTTAAAGGCCTCGGCTACGGCCCCTCGGGCATTGGTCTCTTCCTCGGGCTCTTCGAGGCGATGGGCATCCTCGGACCGCTGTGGCTTTCGCGGAAGGCTGACAGGTCAGGCCACTACCGCCCCTACCTCGCTGCCGCGGCACTGATGGCTGCGCTGCCGGCCATTCCCATGGCCCTCGCCCGCAACTTTCTGGTGACCGCTCCCTGCATCGCCATCATGGCCCTCGGAGTGCGCGGCATGGTGCCCGTCATGGATGCCGCCGTCATCTCCTACACCAGCGCACATACGGGTGGACCTGCGAAGTCGCGCGGCTACGGAGCGCTCAGGTCGGCAGGCACGGCGGGCTTCATCGCGATGCTGCTGGCAACGCAGGCTTCCCACCTCGAACGCGGTTCACCGATCCTCATAGCACTGTGGATCACCGGCTCTGCCCTGGTGCTCCTGCTGTTCCTCCTCGTCCTCCCCGAATCCGGCCGCGCCGGAGGCAGGGAAGCCGACCCCGTCGGGCCTTCCAGGAGCTCCGCCACCTCCTTCGTGGATTCCGGCCTCATCATCGGACTGGCCATCATGGCCCTCGGCCGACTCTCGATGTCACCGATCAACAGTTTTTTCACGCTCTATGCCACCGATCAGCTCCGCGGCGACACCGCGAGCCTGCTCTGGGCCATAGCGGCCCTCGTGGAAATCCCTGCCCTTATCGTGTCGGGAAGACTGATAGCCCGTTTCGGCCCCATGAGGGTCATCGCCCTTGTGAACGCCGTGATCGTCCTCAGGCTGGGAATATATGTATTGGTACCAACCTTCGCGGGTGCCCTCGTCGCCCAGCTCCTGCATTTCTTCTGTTTTGGCCTCTACCTGCCGGCAGCCATTGCCTTCGTTGGCGCCCGGGTGCCTCCGGATCGGCGGACCTGGGGCATGGCCCTCCTGTCGAGCCTTGTCACCGCCTTCCCGGGCTTCCTTGGTTCGACAGCCGGCGGATTCATCCTCGAAGCGAAGGGCTACCAGGTCCTCTTCGCTGTCTTCACGATTCCCGCCCTTGTCTCCCTGGTGCTCTGGTTCGCGACCCGGAAAAGGTTTGCCGCCTCTGCCTGAACCGCTAGATTCCGGCCAGAACCCGCTCGGCGAGAAACAGGCCGGACACCATCATGGCATTGGCAAGTTCGCCCTCCCCCATCCGCTGGCGCAGCTCGGACAGGGGTAGCAGGACCGTCTCGATCTCCTCGTTCTCGTCGAAATCGGTCCTGCCATGGAAAACCAGGCCTGTGGCCACAAAGACATGATACCTGTTCTCGAGAAAGGCTGGATTGGGCGAGATGCTACCTGCATGGAGGATCCGGCCCGCACACCAGCCTGTCTCCTCCTCGAGTTCGCGGGCCGCAGCTTCTGCAGGGTCCTCGCCCCTCTCTACGATTCCGCCGGGAAATTCGAGATAGCAGGCGTCTGCTCCATGCCGGTACTGCCGCACCATGACGCAGGTCTGCTTTCCTGCGATCTCGACGATGGGCACGACGATGGCCCAGTCTCGCGACGCGATGCTCGTGAACACGCCCACCTTGCCCGAATCCGAGCTGCATTCAATGCGCTTCACGTCAAATATGCCAGCATCGAAGCGTTCGACGATGCGCCCCTTCTTCCATGCTCCGATGCCGCTTGCCATGCCCGCATGATAGCTCCGCCCGCCCTTCCTTGCCAGCGCCATCCCCCGGCGCTACGATAGTGTTCAAGGAGGCAGGGAAAATGGAAGACTGGATGGAGGAGTTCCCAGGCGCGGTGACGGTCAGCGACCGCGACCACATCATCGTATATCTGAACGCCAAGGCGGCGAAAACCCTCGAAGCGGAGGGCGGCAAGGACCTCATCGGCCGCAATCTCCTGGCCTGCCACAAGCACCGCTCCATCGATATCATCGAGCGCATCTTCAGGACTGGGGAGCCCAATAGCTATACCATCGAGAAAAAGGGTGTCAGGAAATTCATCTACCAGGCGCCCTGGAGGAAGGACGGAACCGTCGCTGGCCTCGTCGAACTGTCGATGGAAATACCCTTTGCACTGCCCCATTTCGTGCGGGACTGACAGCATCCTGCTATAGTTAGCTCATGTCGCACAGTTCAGCATGGCAACGCGTGGGGCGCCATGTCCTCGATTTCAAGGGCCTGTTCCTCGCGGGTTTCGCCGCCATGGTGGCGGTGACCGCGGGGCAGCTTTCGGGGCCCCTCCTCATTCGTTCCATCATCGACGATTCGATCCCGAAGGGCGACCTCCGGGGAATGATGCTCCGCGCTGTGGCCTACTTCCTCATCATCGTCGCCATGGGCATCCTCCAGTGGTTCGCCTCGGTGACGATCGCACGCCTCGGACTCGAGGTAGTCACGCGCGTCAAGAAAGAGGTCTTCGCGCATTTCCTCAGGCTCCCCGTCTCCTACTTCGACCTGCACCCGGTGGGAGAGCTCATGTCCCGCACGGAGAGCGACACGGAACGCATCAAGGAACTTTTCTCGCGAACTGCCATCACCCTCGTGACGGATCTCCTCCTCTTCGCGGGCATCCTCGCCGTCTGCTTTGTGCTCGACGCGAAGCTGACCTTCTGGATAGCGGTCATCACGCCGCCCCTTGTGGTACTGATCATCCTCGCCTTCGACAGGCTCCGTGTCTTCTACGACCGCCACCGCGTCCTCTACGCATCGATCCAGGCCAAGCTCACCGAGTTCGTGCAGGGCTTCGAGGTTCTGGCAGCCTTCGGCAGGAGGCAGTGGGCGCATGCCAAGCTCATGGCCGACTCGAAAACCCGTCGCGACAACGACATCAAATCGACCATGTTCGAGTTCGTGGCCATGGGTCTCCTCGGCTTCGCGATGGGTCCGCTCTTCATGGCTGCCGTCGTCGCCACCCTTGCGCCCCAGATAATCACGGGTGCCATGACCGTTGGAACCCTCCTGGTATTCCTTGAATACGGGCGGAGGATCTTTGAGCCCTTGATGGGCATAGCCGAGAACATCCGCGCCATCCAGCAGGCGCGCGTCTCCCTCGCACGCATCCACTCGATACTCGAGCTGCCCGTCGAGGATGTCGGCCGTGGCCGCGAGGCGCGCTTTGAAAGCGAGATCGAATTCCGCAACGTGTGGTTTGCGTACAAGGGCGAGGAATGGGTGCTCGAGGACCTCTCCTTCGTCAT
>JBMOIK010000370.1:0-4409 GCA_049317365.1 Rectinemataceae bacterium
TCTTTTCCTGTCCCTCCTGTTCATCCTGTTATCCTGTCCTCTTCTCTTCCTCTTCCATGAGAAGAAAAGGAAGACAGGATAACAGGATTGGCAGGATCAACAGGAAAGGAAAAAACTGGAGGGGACAGACCCAAGTGTGTGTCAGGATAAGGGAAGTCGCGGATCCGGTGGAGGGACTATGGTGCATCGGCATCTTGATAATAGCGTTGACAATGACAAGTTCTCGATAGCGGCTATCGACGATGTGATTGCCCGCGGAAAGCGGAGTGACTGGGTCGAATTGCGGGAGGAGTTTCTCGCCAGGCCCGGTGAACTTGGGGCGAAGATACTCGCTGCCTGCAAGGGCCATGCGGATGATCCCTACGAGCAGCGATTTCGGTTATGGCAGCGATATGCGGAACGAACAACAACCTGATTGGGAAGAGGTGCTATCGTCCGCCGCTCGGCTTCAGGAGATCATTCCAGGGGCGGTTTTGGTTGGGGGGACCGCGTCTGCCCTCTTTGCCGACCATAGGTTTTCCCGTGATGCCGACCACATACTTGCCGACCTCACGGAAAGATTCGATTCCATATTGGCCGATCTTGAATCAGTCGCAGGGTGGAAGACCGCGCGGGTAAAAAGGCCAGTCATGATTCTCGGTAGTCTCGATGGCATCGAGACAGGAATCCGGCAACTGATCCGTACAGCACCGCTGGAAACCATTCAGATCAAGCGCGAAGGAAAGGCGCTCACCGTACCGAGCGAAGGGGAGATCCTGCGCATCAAGGGTGTCCTGATCCTGAAACGCAATGCCACCAGGGACTATCTCGACTTTGCGGCATTGGCAAAGCATCTCGGGTTCGAGAAGTTCCGCGCGGCACTCCTGGGTTTCGATAACCTCTATCCGCAGCCGAACGGGGAGTCCGCCTTGCAGCAGCTTCAGATCCAGTTGGCGGAGCCTTTGCCCTATGACCTCGAAGAAAGCCAACTCATCGAGTACAAGAACCTGCGAGAGGATCTTGCCGATTGGAGCAAAGTGAGGCAGCTCTGCATTGGCCTTTCATTGGACATGTTCTCATTCATCGAAGGTGCCAGAAAGGCATGAGTACCGAGGAATGTGCGCCCACCTGTCAGCATACGAACCCAGACTGTCCTGGTAGACGGCCGCATCATCATGCTGGTCGAGGTCCCTGATGGCCTGAACAAGCCATACTGCGACAACGAAGGACGTTTTTGGATAAAGAACGGTGCGGACAAGCGGAAGGTAACGAGCCCGGAAGAACTCCAGCGGCTATTCCAGGCGGGAGCCACACTGTTCGCGGACGAACGGCCTGTTCCTGAAACGTCGATTGACGACCTGGATATGTCCGTGTTCGCCGACTTCTATTTTCGCAAGACGGGATCGCGCCTGGATACGGCCACGCTTTCTGCGGGCAGGATCCTCGAGGCTCTGGGCTTCATGAAGAGGGGGTCGAGCACTCTTGCCGGGTTGCTGCTCGTTGGCAGGGACCTTTCCCGGCATGCTCCCCTTTTTCACATCGCGGCAGCGTCCTTTCCAGGCGCGAACCTGGCGGACGATGCATTCCTTGATAAGACGGAGTTGAGGGGAAGGCTCCCTGAGCAATTTGCCGGAGCCATGAATTTCCTGGAACGGAACCTTCGCCATGTCCAGGGAAATCAGGAATCCTTCCGAACAGCTTGACGATAGAGGCGGTAAAGTTCGGCATATCGGTGCCTCGCAACTCAGTTCTTTTGTCGCATGCACAGCATGTGATGCCCTATTCCGGCTTGGGAAGCGGACTGCCACGCTCCTTTGCCAGATGTCCCGGCATGGAATTGGTGAACGACGAAAAGGCCAACAGATTCATCGTCAGCTTCCCTCGCCCTATTCCTCTTTGAGCGGCGATAGGGGCAAGGCCATAATCGATACGTCAGCGGGATGGGCGGGACACGAAGCAGGGATTGTCAGAAATCGTGAGTAAAGGGATTAATTACCATTACTCCTCTGTATGTTTGACCGGAGCCGAGATCCTCGGAAATGATGAACTCACATTTGGCCTTTTCCGCCGCCGCGACTATCAAGGCGTCCCAAAAGGATATTTGTGAAATTACGCTGATATCTATTCCTTGTTCCACCAACTCGAGATCGTTTTGAACGACTTCCATATTCCTGAAATTGTGGATGACATTCTTGACCACCATTCGGTCAGCCTTCAATTTCGTAGTCGCGACGACATAGAATTCCTTGATGACCTGGGTGGAAATCACCGGGTGATGCATATCGACAAGTCTTTTAAGGATTTCCCTCGCCTTCTCCCTTTTTCCCTTGTCTTTGCCATCAAGAGAATAGACGAACATATTCGTATCGATGAATATTTTAGACACGATACAACTCTTCTCTCGTCCATCTTTGATTCCCGGAAGTCACATTCGCCCTGTCCATCAGAAGAAAGGTTTCCTCCAGCCAGAGATCATTTTTGGCGACAACCGTCTGCTCGATGAGCCTTCTGACAAGGACGTTAAACGACATATCATGCACGCGCGCATATTCGCGCCCGGCCCTGAGGATGTCGTCATCGATGGAAAGGGTTATGTTCCTCATTGCCCACCTCGCTACACAGTATAAGTGTACGCAGTGTGTGAGTCAACCGGCAACTGGATTTTGGGCGGGGTCAGATCCCCGGCGCGGGCAAGAGGAATCAGACAGGATAACAGGATATGCAGGATCAACAGGATAGAAAATGGATATAGGTTTCGAGCTACTTCATCCGGTGGTTATCTGATGGCAAATCCTGTCAAACTCAAGGCCACGGTTGTTGGAGTCACTCCGTATGGGGATGGGACGTATTCGATCCGATAGAGGCGCTGAAGCTCTACCGGTCCAAGGACCTCATCGAGAAGCCAACCCCTCATCCCCTCTTTTCCTGTCCTTCCTGTTTATCCTGTTATCCTGTCCTCTTCTCTTGAAAAGGAATCGGACAGGATAACAGGATTGGCAGGATCAACAGGAAAGGAAGAATCTGGAGGGGAAAGACCCTCCGTGCGTGTCCGGCTAGCGAGTCTACGAGGGTGCCATGCGAATAACCAAGGAAGAGCGGGAAATAGTGGTGGAGAGCATCGCGACCTGCGATCCAGATGCGAAGGTCTGGCTCTTCGGATCCCGGGTTGATGACTCGAAGCGGGGCGGCGATATCGATCTCGCCATACTGTCCCGGGCGATCGGGAGAGATGAACTCAGGAAAATACGCAGGCGAATAGTGGATCGGATAGGTGAGCAGCATCTCGATATCATCGCCTCGCCCGATGGTCGCGACGCTTTTTTCAGGCTAGCCGTGGAAGGTGGAGTGCCCCTCGATGCGAACGACGGCCCTTGAAGTCCTGGCCGGGAATCTGGCCAAACTCGAAAAAAGCCTCAAGTGGCTGGATCGTTCCTTCGGAAGGTGCTCTACCATCGGATTGAAGGAAGACTATACGGAAGAGGACTTCGATGATTTCGAGAACCTCACATCCCGGTACGCAAGGACGACGGATCTTATAACGAACAAGATCCTGCGAAGCATCGATGCTGTGGAGTTCCTCGAACCAGGAAGCGCCATCGATGCCGCGAACAGGGCCGAAAAAAGAGGGATAATCGAGTCGGTAGCCGCGTTGCGGGATCTGAGGGATCTGCGGAACGATATTGCCCATGAGTATGAAACCGATGACCTAAGAAGCCTTTTCTCGTCAGTGCTTTCCGCGACGCCCCTGGTCCTGGAAACCGCAGAGCGTATCGCGTCGTATTGCACGATGCACTTTGGGACTTCTTCAAGCATGAATCGGACAGGTTGGATGGGCAAAGAAACAGAGGGGCGAAACGCCCGTGTCTGGCAAGGCCGAAATCGATCAGGGCGGCCTTGAGGTCGGCAAGGGTAACATGGTGGGGTAACGGGGGCAGCCATCGGCGATCAATTCCGCTATCAGCGAGCGGCAGCAAGCAAGCAGGGCTTTCGCAGCCGAGTAGCTCGCCCCCGCAGCGCTGCTCAGGCAACGGATCATCTCAGATGCCATATCGGAAAACGAAATCAGTGAACTTGCAGACGAGTTCCAGGTCTCGGAACACGTCATTTCCAGGCAGATTGCCAATCACCGGATTTGCTCGATACTCGAGCCGGCCTTCGAGCCCACCGAGTAGGGGGCCTTGCCGGCAGCGACGCTCTCTCGGTGGTCATGGGGCCGGCAGTACCGAAGATCGTGGCCATAAACCCGTCATAGGCCGGTCGGGCCACAGGTATCGAGGGGCGAGAAGCCCTCGGGCCCTGTCCTCTTCGACTTCGCAAGAGGAATCAGACAGGATAACAGGATCTGCAGGATTAACAGGATAAGAATTGGATATGAGTTTCGGGTTTCGGTATGTGGTGGGTAATTGATGGCAAATCCAGTCAAACTCAAG
>JBMOIK010000371.1:0-4379 GCA_049317365.1 Rectinemataceae bacterium
TTGGAGGCGATGACGGTGTCAAGCTGCTCCTCGTCGATCGCGCTGATCTGGACTTCGGTCATGGGCTTAGTCTATTGGCTTGAAGCGGGGCTGTGCAAGCGGGAGAATATCGCTGCCAGGGACTCCGGGGAGAGGGCCTCCGCCCGTATCGAGCGGTCGATTCCGAACTCCTCAAGGAGGGCCGTGACCCGGTCGCCGGGATGGCCGGAAGCCTCGAGGTTGTTCCGGAGGGTCTTCCTGCGCGAAGCGAAGGCGCTCCGGACAAAACGGGAAAAGGCACGACGCTCCTGTGGAAGGACGGGATCGGGCCGGCTCTCCATGACAACGACCGAACTCGTGACGCGCGGAGCTGGCCAGAAGGAGCCGCCGGCCAGGTCGAAGGCATGGCGTACGCGGCAGACGGAGGCGCAGAGCACCGTAAACGATGAGTAGTCCTCGGTTCCCGGCTTCGAGACCATGCGACGGGCGGCCTCCTTCTGCACGGTGAAGACCATTCGGCGGGCAAGGACTCCGCCCTCGAGGAGGGCTGCGATGATGGCGGCTGCGGCGTTGTATGGCAGGTTGCCGAAAACCACCGAAGGGAGGCCGGCGACCTCGCGCTCGGCCTTCCAGGTGTCCAGGAAGTCTCCCTCGACCAACCTGAAGCCCTCCACCTGGCCGAAGACCCGGCAGAGCAGGCGGGAGAAGCCATGGTCGATCTCGAAGGCGGTCACCCCGAGTCCTGCATCGAGGGCCATCGCCGTCATCGCCCCGATGCCGGGGCCGATCTCCCAGATCCGCTCTCCAGAGACCGCTCCCAGTTCCGCAAGGATCTTCGCGCGGGCGCCGGGGTTGACCAGGAAGTTCTGTCCGAAGCGCTTGGACATCGCCAGGCCCTCGAAATCAAGGAGGCGGGACAGGGACAGCGGTGAGTCATAGTCCGGCCTCTCGCCGGGAAGGAGCGCTGGCATGGTTGCGGAAGGCGCGGCTTTCGACATGGGACAGACCATATATTAAGGCAGCAAAAATGACCACAGCGAGGGCCAAGGCACAGCGCGGACCTGTTTCGGCAAGCGCGAGCGAGGGCAGGCCCGCGAAAAAATGCATCGAGCCCGAGAGGCATTCAAGGAGGAAGCCCTCGACTGGCGCAGTGACAGAGGCGGCGGCAGGGACGAGGGCCACCACGAGGGTGCCGACCAGCCCGAAGACCATCAGGAACTCGACGAGGGGGCCGGTCAGGACAGTCGCAAGGATGCCTGCTGGCTGGAAAACGCCGAAATTGAGGACGATCCAGGAAGCGGTGGCAGCCTGGGCAGCAAGGGCAGCTGCCAGTGGACGCGCGAGCGGGGGCGGACAGAAGGGCGCAAGCGCGTGCTCGAAGCGTGGGGACAGGACCGCAAGGCCCGCCACAGCCAGATAGGAGAGGGCAAAGCCCGCCTCCCGGAGGCTCCCTGGGGCAATAAGGGCGTGAACCACAAAGCAGAGCCCCAGGAGGGCTCGCCCCTCCTGGGGGCGGTCACCGAGGGTCACGAGGGCAGCGAGGGCAAAGGCCACGAGGGCGCGGAGCAGGGAGGGGCCCGGCCCCACGACAGCCGTATATGCCGCTACGAGGACGAGGGCTGGCACGAGGGCACGCCGTCGGCCGATAAGTGGCCCAAGTACGGTGACCAGGCCCGCGGCGATGAGGGCAAGGTGCTGACCCGAAAGGGCGAGCACGTGGGCACAGCCTGCGTTCTTGAAGGCCGCGGCGTCGGCTGGAGAAAGCCCGTCTGTCCAGCCCGACAGGAGGGCCAGGAGGAGCCCCCGCCTGTCAGCGAGCTCCTGGTCGCGCGGGTCTGCGAGCGCCGGGGCGGCGGCTAGGGTCGGAGGCCGCCGCGTTCCACGTGGGCTCGCGGGCGGCTTCGCGGCTGGGGCCGCTGGCTCGAGGACACGCCCGATCGCTGCGAGGAAGGCCTCGCGGAGGCCTGAGCGGAACTCCGCGACTTCGCTCCCCCTGTCGAGGATCGCCAGGTCGCGGCTGTCAGCCACCAGAAGGCCAGGGCTCGCCACCCGCCCTTCAACCTGGACGCGGCTCCCCGAAGCCAGGGGTTTTCCCCCGCGCACAAGGACCCTGAGCGCGCCGTAGCCCCGCCCCGGCGCGAAGGATTCACAGGAACCGCCTATCCCGGCCCCAGCCAGACGCAGCCGCCCCACCTCAAGGTCGAGAATCCTGAAACCGTTCCTCGCCGGCCTCGAGTCGGAAACGAGCCGACCCTCGACGCCGACAATGCCGAGCCTTCTCTGCCTGGTGGATGGTTCCGCCTCGGCCTTTGTCCTCGTGATTGCTGTAACCGCTTCGGTTCCAAGCGGAGGCTGCCCTGCTTCCCTGGCCGCAAGGAGCAGACCGAAGGCTGCACCGAAGGCAAAGGCCGCAAGCTGCGCATAGCGGAAACCCCTGTAGCCGGCCACGCGCAGTGCAATGACTGCGATGGCGAAAAGGATCGAGGAAGCCCAGAGGATCCGCCAGTCGAGAAAGAGTGGATAGAAGCTGGCTGCCGCGCCGAGGGCGAACCACCAGGCTGGTATGAAGCGGACGGGGAGCCTGTCGAAGAATGCCTTCACCTTGCCTCCGATGGGGGTCGGAGCTGCTCAAGGTCCCAGGATCACTAGTGCCGCAGGATTACCACTTGAGCTTCTGCAGGGCAGACCTCGCCGCGTTTTTCACCGACTCTGGGTAGCGGAGGTATCCCACGTAGAGGAGGTAGTCGAAGGCAACCTTGTCGCCGAGGTTGCCGAGGGCGTCGATGACTCCGAGGAGCATGGCTTCGTCGAAGGGTCTACCGGCCTCGGTCTGGGCATTGATCAGCTGGAGTTGCAGCGCAAGAGCCTGGGCCGCATCCGTGGAACCCATGACTCCAAGGCAGGACACCGCATCCAGGAGCTCGGAGGCAGCCCCCTTGCCGTCGTTGTACTCAGCCAGGAGGATGCGGAAATTCCTGATAGCCAGGGGGGCCGCCTTCTGCCATTTGAGGTCGCGGATGGTGGTGGTCGCCTTGGCCCTGAGCGCGCGGATGGATACAAGGTCAGCGGTGGCCTCCCCCTCCCAGGCGAGCCCCGCCGAGAGCGCGGATTCCGCAAGGCGGCCCCGATCGTCAGCGCCCAGGGCGCTGCCACCAAAGCCGATATCGAGGGCGGCGGCCTTTTCAACCGGCGTACCCTTGATAAGGGCATCCTCAAGCCAGGTCCGAAGATCGCCCCGGATTGCGACCATGGACGCAACCGACTTGGTCGCGATGGCCGGGTTCGGTGCGGCCACTACCGCCGAGAACAGGACAGGCCAGGCGCTGGTATCGCGCATCGTCCCGAGGGCCTCCACCGCTGCTTCGAGAGCCGCGTATTCCGGCGTGCCTCCAGACCTGTACTGACTGAGCTGGGTCTGGGAAAAGGCAACGAGATCGGTAACTGTCTTAGGTATGCCCATACCCGCCCTGGCATAGGCGGTGACGGCTGCCGCCCGAACCTCGACATCGCCCGGGAAGGTCTGGAATACGCTCCAGATGCCAGGCGCTCCCTTGGGCCAGGCGCTCTCCCCCGCCTTCTTCACTGCGAGAAGGGCCAGGTCGCGGAGCTGGGAATCCCCTGCCAGCAGGGCCGCATTGTCTAGGACAAAGCGCATCGCCGTATCGTACAGCGGCCCCAGATCCTGACCCACGGTGACCTTCCCGGCCTCTTTTATGAGCTCGAGCTTCGTCGTGAGGCTCGACCGCGCGAAGTTGCGCTGGTAGGTGAGTATCACCGATCCGGAATCCTGGGCCGCAGCGATTCCGGCGCAGGCGAACAGTATGGCAAGCAATGACGCCTTGAGTTTCATCCGACCCCCTGGACTAGTACGCACGCAGCCTAGCCCCCCGCTTCAGTTTGTGGATTTTTTGTGACCGTATTCGCCCCGTAGACAAAGGTCCGTATGGCATTCCTGGTCCTGGGGCTCGGGGAAACCGCCTGGATATGGAGGGTGGATTGATTGGCGTTGCGATCGAAATCGATGCTCTTGACTGTGCCGCACATCACTATCTGCCGGGTGCCGAGGGAAAACTGGGCCTTCACGAGGAGACCCTCCTTTGCCTTCCCACCGATGGCTATGGCGAAGCCGTCTTCGGAAAGGTCAGCGAGCCGTGCGCGGAATCCCGGCCGGAGTTCGGGCTTTTCAAAGGCCCCCTCGATGCGATTGAGAAGGTAGAGGAAGGCAGGAATGGTCGTCTTGGCGCGCACTGACTTTCGCTTCTGCGTCCGAAGGAGGGATTCAGAATGGGCGATATGGATCACCGGCACCCCTCCCATGCGGAGATCGTCGAGCACAAAGGAATCGAACACGTAGCCCGCGTCGTCCCTGCGCCAGAAATACACGGAAACCCGTCTGCTGT
>JBMOIK010000372.1:0-4375 GCA_049317365.1 Rectinemataceae bacterium
AGGGCGATGATCGCATCCGACATGCGGTGCATCAGGGCCTTGCGCTCGTGCAGCGTCTCCACGACGTGCAGTTCATCCAGACCATCCTGGGCGATTTCGGTGGTCATCAGCAGGCGCGGGATGATGCCGATCACCTCGGCCCCAGCCTCGTGGGCGGCCGTGGCCAGGACACCCATGAGGCCGATGTTGCCACCGCCATAGATGAGGCGGAGGCCGCGCGCCGCGATGGTACGCCCCAGGGTGGCGGCTGCCTCGGCGTAGCGGGGAGAGTGGCCCATGCTCGAGCCACAGAAGACGCAGATGGATCGGATTGTCGTTCCCATTCGCCCATGATAGCGCAGAGGGCGTATGCTGGAAAATCAGCCCTCCCCTTCGTCCAGTCGCCCGATTGCGAGGGACCCCGCGCGCGGCTACAATCGCGCATCGGAGGGTCACATGCTGGACAGGAATCAAGCCATCGCGCTCTGGCGCGCCAACAACGACGACGAATCACTCTACCGCCATGCCCTGGCTGTGGAGGCGACGATGCGCCACTTTGCTGTAGCGAAGGGAGAGGATCCAGACTGGTGGGGCATTGTCGGACTCCTCCACGACATCGACTACGGAAGGCATCCCCAGGAGCACCTCAAGCACTCTGGTCCCATCCTTTCGGCAGCCGGCTATCCTGCGGAATTCATCCACGCGGTCGACAGCCACGGCTTTGGGATATGCACCGAGGTCGAGCCCCTCCATGTGATGGAGAAGGTCCTCTTCGCCTGCGACGAACTCACGGGTTTCATCGCTGCCTGCGCCATGGTCCGTCCCTCGAAAAGCGTCCTGGACATCGAACCCCGCTCCGTAAGGAAGAAGTGGGGAACGGCTGCCTTCGCCTCGGGCGTACGCCGGGACATCATCGAGAAGGGAGCCGCGATGCTCGGCATGGAGCTCGACGACCTCATACTGCAGACCATCGCCGCCCTGCGTCCCGTCGCCGCCGAGATCGGGCTCAAGGGCAGCCTGTAGAACACCCAATATACGCTTAATTACGATATTGATACATAGTACATAGTGCAGCCTGCACCAGCGCGGGGTTCCGGAGGGTCGCCCTGGCGCAGGCAGGGCGGGCTGGATCGAGGGTTACCATGCCTCCTGTGGACCCGGGAGGCAGGCAGGGCAAGCTCCCCCACAGACGCTCTTCAATTGACTCAGGGAAGGCCTTCGGGACATACTGTGACGAACCAGAAACCAACCAGGCGAGGCCCCCATGCTCGAAAAGCTTTCCGAGAAATTCAGCGATGTCGTCCGCAGCATCGGTGGCAAGGCCACGATCAGCGAAAAGAATGTCGAGGAGGCTGTCGAGCAGATCAAGCTCGCCCTCCTCGAGGCTGACGTCAACCTCCGTGTCGTCCGCCGCTTTGTAAATTCCACCCTCGAGGAAGCCAGGGGCGAGAAGGTCCTCCGCGCCGTCCAGCCGGGGCAGCAGTTCATCAAGCTCGTGCACGACAAGCTGGTGGCCCTCCTGGGCGAGGGGCGTTCCGACCTTGCGCTGAAGGGACCTGACACCACGAGCGTCATCCTCCTCCTCGGACTCCAGGGTTCGGGCAAGACGACCACTGCTTCCAAGCTTGCCTTCATGCTCAAGGGCAAGGGCCGCCGCGTGCTCCTTGCAGCCTGCGACCTCGTGCGGCCCGCTGCGGTCGAACAGCTCCGTGTCCTGGGTTCGCAGATAGGCGTCGATGTCTACCTCGAAGAAGGGGCCAAGGACCCCGTCAAGGTCGCAGCAGCGGCCCTCGCAAAAGCCAGGCGCGAACTCTACGACACCCTCATCGTCGATACCACCGGCCGCCTCCAGATCGACGAGCCGATGATGCAGGAGATCGTCCGTGTCCGCGACGCGGTAAAGCCCGACGAGGCCCTCCTTGTCGCTGACGCCATGACCGGACAGGCTGCCGCCGACATAGCCAAGACCTTCGACGAGCGTGTCGGCCTTACAGGCGTCATCCTGTCCAAGTTCGATTCCGACACGCGCGGCGGCGCGGCGCTGTCGCTCAAGTCCGTCACGGGAAAACCCGTCAAGTTCATCGGCACGAGCGAAAAGCCCGAGGGACTTGAACCCTTCTTCCCCGAGCGCGTCGCCGGCCGCATCCTGGGCATGGGCGACATCGTCGGACTCGTGGAAAAGGCGCAGTCGGTCTATGACCAGAAGGAGGTGGAGGAGCTCGAGCGCAAGATGGCGAACTCCGACTTCACCCTCCAGGACTGGCTCGAGCAGCTCGGACAGGTGAAGAAGATGGGCTCCTTCAAGAGCATGATCGAGATGATACCCGGCCTCGCCGGCCAGATCGACGAGGAGCGCATCGACCGTGGCGCCATGAAGGCGCAGGAGGCCATCCTCCAGTCGATGACCAGGAAGGAACGGTCCAATCATCTCATAATTGGTCCCTCCCGCCGGACCCGCATCGCCCGGGGTTCGGGAACCTCCGTTGGCGAGGTCAACCGCCTCCTCAAGCAGTTCGAGAAGACCCGACTGGCGATGAAGAAGATGGTGAAAAACAAGGGACAGATGGCCCAGATGATGGGGCAGGCCAACTCCATGAAGGGTAAGAGATAAGCATGATATCACCCTGGTGGAGGCAGCCTGATTGGCCACGGCCTGAATGGGTGGCACCTTTGCGCCGGGATGTGCAGGTCAGCTGGCACTGAGCAAAAAACCTCAAAGATCCGCTATACCGGGTGCGGTCCGCATTTATTCTGCGCTTTCCCCTTTGCATCCCGATTTAGGCATGCATAATCAAGAATTATGGCAGACATGTCTTAGGCAGCTAGATACTTGCGGAAAAAGGCAAAATCATGAAAAGAAACAGGACAGGACAGGACAGGACAGGACAGGACAGGACAGGACACTGCTTCCTGTGAATAATCCAGCTCAGGAAGATAGTCCCATGTCGAATAGTTCCCTCAAATCCTGGCAAACCATCATCGACAGTTTTCCCATTGCTGCCATGCTCATGGATGCCGAACATACCATCATACTTGGTAACAGGATCATGGAAGCCCTGACGGGACTCAAGGTTTCGGACTGCAAAGGCAAGAAATGCTGGACGGTCTATCACGGGCCGGACATTGGCCGCCCTCCGGCCGGTTGTCCCTGGCACCAGATGGTAGAATCCTGGGGCAGTTCGACTAGCACTATGACCCTTGAAGTTCAGGGTACGTGCTGCGCTGCCACCTGTTCACCCCAGTTTGACGAGGCGGGAAAGCTTGAATTCATCTTTCATACCCTGACAGAAATCCCCGGGCTTGCGACGACCAAGGAAGCCTTGCAGGAAACCAAGCACCGATCGACCCTTCGCGAAGTTGAACTTCGCAGAAAAGCGGAGGTCATCGCCCGTGCCCGTTCCGCAGGGCCGCGAAAGGTTCCGGGAAAGCTCTCCTCCGAGGAAACAGCACAGACGCAGCACGAACTGGGCGTACACCAGATCGAGCTGGAAATGCAAAACGAAGAGCTGCGTTTTTCCGCGTCGCTCCTCGATGCTTCCCGGGAAAAATACTTCAGTTTCTATGATCTCGCGCCGGTGGGTTACCTGACACTGAGCGCTGGAGGTTCGATTCTCGAATCGAACCTCACGGCTTCCGCCATGCTGGGAGAGGCACGGAATGTCCTCCTTGCGCGTCCTTTCAAACGCTATATCCTGAAAGAGGATCTGGGCGATTATTATCTGTTTCACAAGCGACTCTCTGAAAGCAGTGCGATGCTCGCCCTTGAGCTGCGCATGGTCAAGATGGATGGAACTGCCTTTTGGGCAGAACTCAAATGCGCCATGGTCACCGATGCCCAGGGGGCGAGAACCTGCCGCGTCGTCATCAGCGATATCAGTGACCGCAAGTGCGACGAAGAAGCTCTGCGTGCATCCGAATCAAGCCTCCGGGCAATATTCGAGAACAGTCTTGAGTCCTTTATGGTCATCGATGGAGATCTGACTATCCAATCCTTCAACCGTGTCGCGAACGAACGGGCGAAAACGGTTTTTGGAATAGAACTCCATCAGGGCGATTCCATCTACCGGACCGTCATGCAAAAGGACCGGGAGTCCTTCGACAGGGATTTCGCACGCGCCATGAGGGGCGAAACGGTATGCGTCGAACGATCCTTTGAAGCAGTACCTGACATGTATTGGTTTGAGTTTCACTACGCACCGGTACGATCGGAAGCGGGGCGGATTTCCGGAGTGTTCTTCAGTGTCCACGACATCACCGAGCGCAAGCTGGCCGAAGTGAAAATCAGGACCCTTCTTGCGGAAAAGGAGCTCGTCCTCAGGGAAGTGCATCACCGCATAAAAAAGGTTCCTCAGCAGAATCTGTGGGTAGTTTTTAGCTCCGGGAGAGCGCCAAGCGT
>JBMOIK010000373.1:0-4368 GCA_049317365.1 Rectinemataceae bacterium
GCGAGCGGCTTTGCAGGGCCAGCCCCTGCAGCGATAGGCCGCTCCCCAGCAGCATCAAGCCGACCAAGCAGACAGTCGTTACCGGTGTCGAGATGTTCAACAAGCTCCTTGACGATGCCCAGGCTGGCGACAATATCGGTGCCCTCCTCCGCGGCATCGACAAGAAGGAAGTCGAGCGCGGCCAGGTTCTCGCCAAGCCCGCCTCGATCCTGCCCCACGCCAAGTTCAAGGGCCAGATCTACTGCCTCAATCAGCAGGAGGGCGGTCGCCACAGCCCCTTCTTCTCCGGGTACAGGCCCCAGTTCTACTTCCGCACCACTGACATCACCGGCAACGTCACCCTCCCTGAGGGTCGCGAAATGGTGATGCCAGGCGATAATACGGAGATCAACGTCGAGCTGATCTACCCGATCGCCATGGAGAAGGGGCTTAAGTTCGCCATCCGCGAGGGCGGCCATACTGTTGCCTCCGGTCAGGTCGTTGAAGTCGTTGTTACCTAAGCAGTACAAGCGTTAATCACTGCAGCGCCCGGGAAATCGGGCGCTGTTTTTTTTGTGCGCCCGCCCCAAAACTGTGGCGCTGTTGCCATTCCCAACAAGCTTCGAGGAACTACCATCAAGCTTCGCGGAACTGCCGTGGCTCCCCCCCCGGAGGCCAGCTTCCCTCCTGATTCCCTTTTGTCCGTGGATTTGGTATTTTCCCCGAAGTGGTCAGTCTGCGCAGATGTATGAAAGGGCCGATGCCTGAAAGGGAGGTGCGAGGATGAAGTATCGGGGATTCCGGGAAGAAACCCTCCTCGCCGCCGTGGCCGAGCTGGATGCCTTGGGGATGAGGCCTTCGGAGATACATGCAGTCATCAACCTCGCTGGGGCCAAATGGCGTTCAGTCCAGATCCGAGAGGGGAGGGGCGACGAGTTCCAGGATGAGGAAGACAGCCGAGTCTTCCACGAGGCCACTGTCAGCCTCATGAGGAGCACGATGTCGGAGACCCAGAAGCTCGCCGTCCTGGGCCATGCTTCCGAGGGTGAGCGTTTTATGCTCTTGGCCATCAGCATCACCCTTCAGCAGCTCTTTTCCCGAGGCCCGAGGCTGGTCAGGGACTGGCTGGCGGCAGGAGAAAAGCGGAAACGGAAGGTGGTGCTGGCCTTCGCCATGGGCTCGAGCATCATCGTAGAGCCTCAGGCCATCGACATCCTCATGCACCGCATTGTCACGTTCAGGTACGGCGTTCCCTTCGATAGCGGCAAGGACATCAGCGCGGCTGTCATTTCCGTGGTGGATCGCCTCGGGCATGCTGGCTACGCCTGCCTGAACCCCATTGCCGACGCTTCGGGCTGAATGCCCTTGAAAATGACCAAGGCGCACCAGGTAGCCATCACCGCGGCCGAAACCCTCGTAATCGTAGCACTTGTCACTTTCCTGGCTTCGAAGGGCTATGTCGTCGGGACTGCCCTCGTGGCCGTGGCTGGGGTGGTCGAAGTAACCGTATTTGTAAAGAGCTGGAACGGGAGGCTTTAGGCTGTAAGTGTGTCAGGGCTGAAAGAGGCGCCGGGCCCGCTTTAGAATCCTGGCTCCGGCATTGCCCCTGGCAGGAAGACTGTGTGCTGCTGCTGGCTACACCCGGCTGACGAAGGTGTAGCCCTCGGGCATGTCCATACCCGCGAGGAAGGGGCAGGGATCCAGTTTCCGCCACGAATGGAACACTTCCTTTTCCTTAGGCGTAATCGGATAGTAGAGGCTCTCTTTGTTATTGCTTGCATAGATCTGGGTAGGCTCGCCGGTCTCGTCGACCCGCAGCTCGAAGTGCTTCTCCGTGGCGTCTTCCCTGACCTTCAAAGTGCATCCCTTCATAAATCACCTCCCGGACTCGTATCTCGAACATCGCCATTATACTGAAAAACCGGGTGCGACGATAGCCTCTGCAAAGGCCGGCAGACTGGAGGGGAATTGCTGTTTCTTTACAGGGGCTTAACGTTATTGGTGAAACGTCGAGCTATACTTGTTGTTTGATAGGTGAGTCTCAGGGATGGGATTCATTGATGCCATGCCGATTAGTCCTCCCGTGGCATCGCCTCGCCCCCGCAAGGTTCCGGCTCATGGTCCGGCTCCCATTGCGGGGCTTTTTTTGCCCCCGGCGCTACTGAGGTCCTGCAAGCCACCACGCCCAGCCTAGTTTTTCGGCGCTGCCTCGATGGATATGAGGGTGACCTCGAATACGAGGGTGCTGTTCGGCGGAATTGTCGAACCTGAGCCCTGCGTGCCATAGCCCAATGTAGAGGGAATGGTGAACTTGAACTTGCTGCCTACGCCCATCAGCTGGATCCCTTCGGCCCATCCGGGAATGACCCGGTCCAGGGGAATTTCTGCAGGCTCCCCGCGATCGATGGAGCTGTCGAAGGTGCTGCCGTCGAGGAGCTTGCCGACATAATCCACCTTCACGGTATCCGTTGCCTTGGGCTTGGCTCCGCTGCCAGGCGTAAGGATCTCGTACTGCAGCCCGCTCGGGGTCGTGGTGACTCCGGCCTTTTTGCCGTTTGTCGCAAGGTACTTGGCTTCAGCCTCGATGTTTGCCTTGGCCTTTGTCTCGGCAGCCGTGCCGATGGCTGTCTGGACAATCGTGTTGGCCTTTTCAAGGTCGGCCTTCGGGGCATCCTTTGCCAGGGACTCTTTTACGCCGGCGATGAACTGGACGATATCGATGGGCACCGAAGTTGACTTGATGCTGGTACCGATGAGGAGGCCGAAGGCATGGCTTATCTCTGACTTGCCCGCGCTGCCATCGGCAGTAGCCGCGGGCTTTTTCGCCTGGCAGGACAGGAGGAGGACGGCGATAAGCGCCGCTCCGAGCAATTTCATCACTTGAGCTTCCTTAGGGAGAGGGATTGGAGTCGAGGGATGCTAGCGGTTCCCGGGGAAAACCTCAACCGGCCTCCTCGCCTTCCATCTCCTGGGTCCCTCCCCCTATACTTGGCGTCACGCATGAAGGGCAACGAGGATTTCCGGCAACGACTCATCTCGATTTCGGCTGCCTCTGTGGTCCTCACCCTCGGCAATACGGCCTGGGATATCCTTGGGCCCCTGTGGACTGCCGGGCAGCTCCATATGGGGGCAGCAGATTGGGCCCATATCAGGTCACTCCGATTCACGGGGACCCTCGTGGGAACCCTCATCCTGGGCTTTGCCGCATCCACCTGGGGGCCCAAGGCCCTTGGCTTCGCGTTCTTCCTCATCGCCGGTTTTGCCCTGGGTATCATGGCGATGGGAGGCCAGGCGGCGATCTATCTTGCCATTCCCTTTTTTGGCGCTTCCATCAGCGCCATCTATGTCTCGCTCAACATCCTGACCCAGCTCGTCGGAGCCCAGCGCCAGGCGAGGGCGAACGCGATCTACCGCAGCGTGGGAGCTGCGATAGCCATTGCGGCGCCCATAGCCGCCACCTCGCTCGCCGCGCTCGTCGGAGCAGTCTGGGCCCTGGTCCTGTTCGCATCCCTCCTCGCCCTCGGCGGGCTGTGCCTCATCCTGTATCCAGCCATTCCGGCCGATCCGGGGCGCCCCGATTTCTTCTCGAGCCTCGGAGGAATCCTCAAGCGGCCAGGACTCCTGAAGTTCATCTGCATTGATCAGGGTTTTGCCCTTGCGACCACGGGAGTGGGAGTCTTCACCGCCCTGCGCCTGTCGAAGGACTTTTCCTCGCCGGATACCCTCGTCGGCGTTTTCATGACCATCTCGGCGCTGTCGGGCTTTATCGGAACCATCTCGTCCTACCGGGTGCAGCAATGGCTCGGCATCAGGCGAACCATCATCCTCGCCTATGCGGCCATGATGGCTGCCTGGCTGGGTTTCGGCCTGGCTCAGGGCAGGGAACCCGCCCTGGCGTCCCTTGTCCTGGGCAGCCTGTTCGCAGGCGTCTCCTCCGCCCCGGTTTCATATACCGTCGCACGCCTCGGAGGGCCGGGCTCGGAGGCTTCGACCATCACCCTCTGGAAGCTCATCCAGTCCCTGGCCTCCGTCCTTGGCATGAACCTCTGTGCCATCCTCGAACCGTCCCTGGGCATGGCCGGCATCATCGCCTGGGGCAGCCTGACCGCGATCATCCCCGTTGCCATCCTGGCCCTGGCCAGAATTGACCTCGCAGGCTGGCAAGGGCGGCCCGGAGAGGCGAAAAGAAACAATGCTTAATATCGCAATTGTGACAATAGCTGCCCTGGTGGCGGGCTTCATCAACGCCATCGCGGGAGGCGGCACCCTCCTGTCCTTCCCCGCGCTCCTCGCCATCGGCGTGCCACCCGTGGCTGCCAATGTAACCAACACCATCGCCCTCCTGCCGGGCTATCTCGGAGGCACCCTGGCCCAGTGGGCGGACATCCG
>JBMOIK010000374.1:0-4354 GCA_049317365.1 Rectinemataceae bacterium
CTGCGCGACGCGTCGTGGTCGTGGCCGGCGGAACGACGGCCAAGCTCGCCATGAACGCGAAGCGGCACATCGAGAAGGGCTTTCCTGTCCTTGAGGACTGCATGGCATCTTTTGCATTCATTGTCGACGGCGAGGCGGACCTGGGTCTTCTGATACGCGACAAGGTCGTGGGAATGCATAAGATCGGCTCAGGTTCATCGCCGCAGGCAGTGATCCAGGACCTTGTCGTTGACCCCCTCGCGCGGGCGGGACTCAGGCTCTCCGACATCGACGCGTATGCGCCCGAGTTGCAGAACTCTGAGATCACCGAAGCGGGGGGAGCGGGCAACGTGACGCTAGCCAACCTCAAGATGATAGCGGCCATGGCGGTGATGAGGGGTGAGATCGCCAAGGCAGACATGGATGCCTTTATCGCTGCCCGTGGCCTTCCCGGCTGGGCGCCTACCCAGGGTCATATCCCCTCGGGCATTCCTGCCCTCGGATGGTTCTTGAAGTGGGCCCGGGAGGGGACATTCTCGAAGGGTCTCATGATGGGCAAGGGGAGCCTCTTCCTCGGGCGCATGACAGGACTTTTCGACGGGGTATCGGTGCTTCTCGAAGCATGGAAGCGGGGAGTGCCTGAGGGCGAATCCATGAGCCACGACGCTTCAGTGTCGACGAAAATGGCAATTGGATTGACTATCCCAGGTTCGGAGGGGGGTAGGGAGGAGCTCCGCCGCGGAGCCCTGGAAGCCGTCCGCGCAGACGGAAGCCTCGAGGCAGTTCTGTTTGGCGACAAAGGCACGAGCGACGATGCAGATGATTCAGCTGCTTTGGCGGCGGCAGCGAGAAGCGAGATGGAAAAGGCCCTTGCTGCCGGTACTATCAGGGCAGCGGTGACCTTCCACCATCCCTTCCCGATCGGCGTCGCCACGGTTGGCCACATGAAGGCACCCGGAAACGGGAGGGACCTTTTCATCGCGAGCACTACGGGAGCATCATCCACCGACCGTGTCGAAGCCCTTGTCCTCAACGCGATCTCAGGCTTGGCCGTTGCGAGGGCCTTCGGGATTCCACGCCCCAGGCTCGGGCTTCTCAACCTCGAAGGGGCGCCCCGCGCCCTGGCCATCCTGCGCGAACTCAGTGCTGGCGGCTTCGGAATCGATTTAGGGGCCTCGGCAAGGGGTGCTGGCGCATCGACGGGCGAGGGAGAAGGCCTCCTTCGGGGCAACGATATCCTGGCGGGGACGGTGGACGTCCTTGTCTGCGATTCGCTGACGGGTAACGCCATCATGAAGCTGCTGGCGAGCTTCAGCACTGCGGGCAGGATCGAGGTTGCGGGGAGCGGCTACGGACCCGCAGTCGGTCCTGCTGCGTCTGCGATAGGCATCATCTCGCGGACGACAGCCGCGCCAGTCGTAGCCAACGCGATGGCCCTGATGGCGCGCATGGATCGCGGTGGCCTTAGGCAGATATATGCGGAACTGCGGACCGCCGCCGAGAAGGCGGGGCTTTCGAGAGTGCTTTCAGGCACGATGAAGCGGAGCGGCGGAGGGCTTTTGGGCGGGCGGGGTCCGACTGCGATGCCAGCGAAAAAAGCCGTCCAGCATGGAATCGAGGGTATCGATGTCGGCGAGCTTGATGAGGCGATCGCGGCCCTTCAGGCTGAGGGCATTTATTGCGAAGCGGGCATGGGCTGCACAGGGCCTGTCGTGATGGTTTCCGAAGAAGAGGCCGGCCCTGCGGCAGGGTATCTGGTCAAAGGCAAGTTCATCGGGGGGGGCGAGCGCTGATGGCTCGCATCCCACTATCGCCCAGGTCAGGAAGTGGTCCCGACCGGGTTCAATTAGGTCCAACGGCTTTGTCAAAGCCGGCATCAAGGTTTTTCGTGGAGGAAGCTATGAGAAATGGATTCGTGCGCATCATGGTCGCGCTGTTCGTGGCGTTGCTGGCTGTCCCGGCATTGACCGCGGCGCCGCTGAACGTCGCGGTCTTCATTCCGGGCGTGGTGGCCGGAAGCCCGACCTACGAGCAGATAGTGGCTGCAGCTGACAAGATGGCGGCTGCCGGCTCCATCACCTCGAAGGTAGTCGAGGGCGGTTTCAACCAGGCGGACTGGCCCGAGAAGGTTACCTCGCTGGCGGCGACTGGCAGCTATGACCTGATTCTTACCACCAACCCTTCGATGCCTGGCATCTGCGCAGACGTTGCGAAGGATTTCCCCAGTCAGAAGTTCGCCGTCGTGGACGGCATCCTCGCAGGAAATACGCAGATCTACACCCTTCTCTACAACCAGGTCGAGCAGGGCTACTTTGCCGGCTACCTTGCCGGCCTCGTCACCAAGAGCACGATGAAAGGCGCCAACAAGGACCTCAAGGTCGGAGCCATCGTCGCACAGGAGTACCCGGCCCTCACCGTGGAAATGATCCCCGGTTATACGCAGGGCTTCAAGGCCATCGATTCCAAGATCGCCCTCGACTACCGAATTGTTGGTAACTGGTATGATGCCACCAAGGGCGCCGACCTGGCCAACAGCATGTTCGATTCCGGCGTCGATGTGATCCTTTGCATAGCCGGTGGCGCTGGACAGGGTGTAATCAAGGCTGCCCAGGATCGGGGCAAGTATGTCATCTATTTCGACGCCGACCTCTACAGCCTCGCGCCGAACACGATCGTCGGCTGTGCTACCCTCGACCAGGCGCGCGCCACGACCGAGGTTCTCAAGAAGGCCATCGCCGGTACCCTGCCCTATGGCAAGGCCGACATTGTGGCCACAAAGGACGGCTACGTCGATTTTGCCGACAAGAACCCCCTCTACATCAATGCGGTCACCAAGGATGTCCTGGACAAGATGGCCGCGATGCTGAAGCAGTTCCGCACTGGGGCGAAATCGCTGCCTGTTCCGAAGATGTAAGCAATAGCCGGTCCGGCAGGCCTGCCGGATCGGCGGCGAGCTGCAGGCGCTTGCCCCCCACGGGTGGATGGCGTCTGCGCCTTGCAACACTTCATGTGTGAGGATTCGATGCAGCTTTTGGAGATGAAGGGGATCACGAAACTCTATGCCGACGACCTGGTCGCCAATGATGCCGTGGACTTTTCCCTCGAAGAGAGGGAAATCCACGCCATCGTAGGCGAGAATGGCGCCGGAAAGACGACTCTCATGAAGATCCTGTATGGCCTCGAGCAGCCTGACTCAGGGTCGATCCTCTTTCGTGGTGTGAAGAAGAGCATCCACAGTCCTCTCGACGCCAACCGCCTGGGCATCGGCATGGTGCACCAGCACTTCAAGCTCATTCCGGATTTCACGGTCGCAGAAAATGTGGTACTGGGAATCGAACCCCTGCGCGCGAAGATCTTCGTGGATCACGTCACGGCAGCGAGGGAGATCCGCCGGGTCATCGAGAGCCACGGTTTCAGCATCGACCCCAATGCACGGGTGGGAAGCCTGACCGTCGGGCAGATGCAGCAGGTCGAGATCGTAAAGATGCTCTATCGCAAGGCTGAGCTTCTCATCCTTGACGAGCCGACCTCGGTCCTGACCGAGCAGGAGATTGACAGCCTCTTCGGAACGCTGCGCAGCCTGCGGGCGGACGGCAAGACCTGTATCATAATTACGCACAAGCTCCAGGAGGTGACCGACATATCCGATCGCGTCACTGTGATGCGCAGGGGCGGGGTGGTCGCCGTCCGGAGGACCTCGGAGGTCGACAAGGCCGAGCTTTCGCGGCTTATGGTCGGCAAGAACATGCTTTTCCAATTGGACCGGAAATATGCGGCCTGCGGCGATTCGGCCCTCGAATTCAAGGATGTTACCATCAGGCAGCGCGGTAGCGAACGACCCCTCCTTGACCGCGTGAACCTTACAGTCCGCTCCTGCGAGATCGTAGGCGTGGCAGGCGTGAGCGGCAATGGCCTCGGGGAGCTCGAGGACAGCGCAGCGGGCCTCCGGCGCATCGACTCCGGCCAGATCCTCTTCGACGGCCAGGACATCTCGGGGCTCTCGACCGGGGAGCTCCGCGCGCGCGGGCTGGCCTACGTGCCGGCAGACCGTCTGCACCGGGGCTCGAGCCTCAGCTCGACGGTGACCGAGAATCTCATAGTTACCAATCACCACAGCTTCCTCAGGGCGGGCTTCCTCCGTACGGGGATGATTCGGCAATTCGCGACGAAGCTCGTGGAGAGTTTCGCCATCGACGGTGGCCCGAGAATCGCCATAGGCACCCTGTCAGGTGGCAATATCCAGAAGGTAATTCTGGCGAGGGAGCTCACCGGGGAAGCGACGATCGTCGTAGTCTCAGAGCCGACCTGGGGCCTCGATGTCGCGAGCAGCCAGTTTGTCTACGAGAAGATCCTTGAAATGCGTTCGGCCGGCGCC
>JBMOIK010000375.1:0-4333 GCA_049317365.1 Rectinemataceae bacterium
TCATAATTGCTCTCTTCGGGACGGGTGAGGGGAGCGCGGGGCTCGGCACCGAGATCCTTCCTGTCCTCGCCTGTGTCGCGGCGACCCTCTGCTACGGGCTTTCAGGCGCCTATATCCGGCGTTGGGCCAAGGGCATACCCTCGGCGGCCATGACCACGGCGAGCCTTTTCTGCGCGGGCATTGTCCTCCTCCCTGCCGCCGCCCTCACCGCCCCGCCCCTGGCATCGATCGCGGCTTCAACGGTGGTCCTCGCCGTCGTCTTCTCGCTGCTCTGCTCGGCCCTCGCCTACCTCATCTACTTCAGGCTGATGGCTGACGCGGGCCTGACCGCGGCGCTCTCGGTCACCCTCCTGATACCGGTCTTCGCCTTCCTCTGGTCCTGGCTCTTCCTCGGCGAGACCCTGCGGCCCCTGGCCTTCGTCGGCGCGGCCGGCGTACTCGGGGGAACTATGATGATCACCGGGGTCGGGGCGAAAAAAGTGGCGTGAACCCTGGGACCCTGGCAGCCGATTTCCGCTTGCGCCCGTGGCCTGGCTGCCGCATAGTGCATCCAGCATGGAGGCGGCTTCGTGGCCGCCCGTGACGGAGGGCGATGTGGAAAAGACCTGGGACTACGTGATCATCGGTTCGGGCTTCGGTGGCAGCGTATCTGCCCTCCGCCTGGCAGAGAAAGGTTATTCGGTCCTTGTCCTCGAAAAGGGAAAGCGGCTCGACGACGAGGACTTCGCGAAGTCCAACAACGCCTTCTGGAAATACGTCTGGATGCCCAAGCTCCTCTGCCACGGCATCCTGGAGATCAGCCTCCTCAAGGGCATGATGGTGCTCCACGGCACCGGCGTGGGCGGCGGCAGCCTGGGCTATGCCAATGTCCTGGAGGTGCCCAACGAGGCGACCTTCGCGACCCCTGCCTGGAATGCGCCCCTGCCCTGGGGAAAGGCCCTTGCCCCCCACTACGCGACGGCGAAGCGGATGCTGGGAGTCGCGAGGAATCCCAGGCTCTGGAAGGCAGACGAGACACTCAAGGCCATCGCCGAGGAGCGGGGCCTCGGGGGCAGTTTCCGCGCCACGGAGGTAGGCTCCTGGTTCGGCGATTCCGGTGTGAAGGTGAGCGATCCCTACTTCGGCGGAGAGGGTCCCGACCGTACCGGGTGCGCGCATTGTGGCGGCTGCATGGTCGGCTGCCGGAAGGACGCTAAGAACACCCTGCCCAAGAACTACCTCTGGTTCGCCGAGAGGAAGGGCGCGGTGGTCAGCCACGGCAGGAAGGTCGTCGATGTGCGCCCCCTCGGCGCCGAAGCCGCTACCCCCGCGGCAGACGGAGCCCGCTACGAGGTCCTGTGGAAGCCCTCGATGCGGCCTTCGGTCCTTGCGCACAGGCTCAGGGCCCGCAACGTGATCTTCGCGGCCGGTGTCCTCGGCACGATGGGCCTCCTCCTCAAGTTGCGCGATGTCAGGCGTTCGCTGCCAGAACTCTCGAAGCAGCTGGGCGACAAGGTGCGGACCAACAGCGAGTCCCTTTTGGGTTCGGTGGCACGCACGAAGGATACCGACTGGTCCGAGGGCGTGGCGATCTCCTCGATCTTCAACGCCGACGCAGTGACCCGGATCGAGCCCGTGCGCTATCCGGCCGGCTCGGACCTCATGCGCTTCATCGCGGCACCCCTCATCTCCGACGTGACGACGATCCCGGCTCGACTCTGGAAGACCCTTGTGTGGATCGTGACCAGGCCCGGGGACTTCCTCCGTGCCATCATCCTTCCCGGCTGGGCCAAACGCGCCACCATCCTTTTGGTGATGCAGAACGTCGACAACTCCCTTTGCCTCCGGACGGGGCGGTCGTGGCTCACGGGATTCCGGCGCGGCCTCGTGGCCGAGCAGTACGGGGAAGCCGGGCTGCCCGAGGGAAAGCTCGCAGCCCGCGTGGAGACCGGCCATGAGGTGACGCGCGAGTTCTCGCATCGCATCGACGGCATCAACCTCGGTTCCATGGCCGAGAACGCCTTCAACCTTCCGACCACTGCCCACATCCTGGGCGGGGCACCCATCGGGGCTACGGCTGCCGAGGGTGCCATCGACGCCCGCTTCAACCTTCACAATTACCCGGGTCTCATGGTGATCGACGGCTCGGTGGTGCCAGCCAATCCCGGGGTCAATCCCTCGCTGACCATCGCCGCGCTGGCTGAGTACGCGATGGAGGGAATCCCGCGCCGACCTTGAAGCCAGGTGGCCTGCGTCCGGTCGGGCAGCTTCCGAGGAGCCAGCGCCCGGGTGGGCCAGCGCCGGTGGCGGCCTCATCCCCTTCCGCGCCGCGCCTTTCCGATCTTCCTGCCTGCAGACACGAGGGCTGGCGGAAGGCTTTCGATGTACATGCGGGCGAGCTTCCGCCCCTCGTCGTCGCGGTAGGGATTCTTCCTGTTCCGCTGCCAGTCGTGGTAGGCCGCGCAGGCCAGGTGGTAGCCGTCCGGGCCACGGAAGGTGGACAGCTCGTCGCAGCGGTAGAGCTCCAGGAGGAGGGGGAAGCGCGGATCCTCGAGGGGCTCGAGGGCACGCATGGTCGGCAGCCTCGGCAGGGCGGCGGGAAGCATGTGCCAGCGCACGAGGAAACTGACCGTATCAATGAGTTCATTTCCGAAACCGAGCCTCGACATGAAGCGCCGCGCCATCGTCGTACCGATCTCTGAGTGCCGGTCGAAGCGGCGGCCACCCGAGGATGCGGCCTGGGGTTTGCCCGTGTCGTGGAGGAGGAGGGCCATCGAGAGGGCAAGGGAGAACTCTCCACCCGGCAGCTTGCGGTACTGGAAGGTCTCGAGCGTATGGTCCCAGGCGTCGCCCTCGGGGTGGTGCTCCTTTGACTGGCTTGTGCCGGGGAGGGCCGCAATCTCGGGCCAATTGGCGGCGAGGAAGCCTGCGCGTCTGAGAAGCTCAAGGCCGCGTTCGGGCTTCGGGGCTGTAAGGACGAGCGTGAGGAGGTCGCGCTGCGCCTCGGCCGGAATGGTGCGCGGACAGGGCGGCAGGGCATCGGTCTCGTAGCCGTAGCGCGACACCATGACGGCGGTAGCGAAGAGTGCGTCGTCGCCCGTCGCGGCAGGAAGCCTTTTCTCGCGAAGCAGGCTGTACACGCTCCGGGGATCGACAAAGCGCCGCGTGCCGGGCACGCGGAAGATATCCATGTGGGGAAAGGCCTGGGACTCGTCACCCCTGAAATCCTCGCCAATGCAGCGGAAGCGGATGATGCCCTTTCCCGTGTCGAGGCTGCCATCGGCGTAGCTCAGGCCCGTAAAGGCGATGCCCGAGTCCAGGCGTGCGAGCTCCACCATACCGCCGCGCAGCGCCATGAAGCGGAGGGGCGGGGACGAAAGGCCATGGAAGGCATCGAGGGCAGAAAAAGCAGAATCCCAGCAGGGGATGCCGAGGTCCGCGAGCGTCCCCTGGATGTCGATCATAGGCATGAATGTACTATTCCCGCTCCGATCCACCAATGGAGGGGGGATCTGCTTTCAAGCTTCTCCTGGTCGGGGGGGCCATCGAGGGGTCCAGGGGCCAGTCATGCCGGGGATAGCGCCCTCTGAGATCCTTCCGTGCCTCGGACCAGGAACCCTTCCAGAAGCCCGGCAGGTCGGCAGTCACCTGGATGGGACGACCGGCGGGCGACAGGAGTGCGATGACCAGGGGCTCTCCGGCGATGAGGGGATGCTCCTTCAGGCCATAGAAGTCGTGGACGCGGCCTTCCACGCGCGGCGAGGCTCCCGAATAGTCGATGGCCCGTTCCACCCCCGAGGGGAGCCGGATGGCCGTGGGGGTTTCTGCCTCGAAGCTTAGGCGGAGCGCACGGGGTAGCCGCGCTTCGAGTGCCAGGAGGAGGCTCCTCCCGGGGAGGATATCGGCGGGTGAGGGGTCGAGGAAGGGAAACAGCCAGTTATGAGCATCTCCGGCGAGCTGGGCGTCCTCGAAGGAGGGCAGCTGGGGCCCGGGCTGATCGGGCCCTGGCTGATCTGGCCTGCGTTTCCGCCACCAGGCCCAGCGCGCCAGCCAGGCTTCGGCGGGCTTGTCGGGAAGGAGGGCGGAAAGCCCTTCCCGGGCAAGCCGCCCGAGGAGGGCCTGGCCCAGGCTTTCACGGTCCAGTGCGCCGAGCGCCGTCGATGAAAGGACAATGGAGCCTGCCCTCCGTTCGCGCCTGGCACGGTAGGAGCGCCCTGACCAGTCGATGGCGACCTGAATTTCGATCAATGGCTGCAAGGCTGCGAGCGCTTCGGCTTCGCCCAGCGCGAGACCCGAGTAGAGCCGGCCGATCGCCTCGCCGGAGTCCGCCTCGACCACCACGATCCATGAAGCC
>JBMOIK010000376.1:0-4290 GCA_049317365.1 Rectinemataceae bacterium
CGGCCGAGCCCGCGGCCGAGCCCGCGGCCGAGCCCGCGGCCGAGCCCGCGGCCGAGCCCGCGGCCGAGCCCGCGGCCGAGCCCGCGGCCGAGCCCGCGGCCGAAGCCGCGGCCGAAGCCGCCGGGCGGTCGATGACAGTTATGTCGAAGAGGGCGAAGCCTCCGAGGGCCTTCACCGCCGCGAGCGACTCGACTGCGTCGGAAACCTCTATCACCAGGGCTCCATCGCGGACTTCGGCCTTCGGCAGGACGGCCGCTACCTTTGTGATATCACGCATTGAAGCGGACCTCCCGGAGTTCGGGGTGGCGGAGCATCGCCCGGATCTTGAGGATGCCGTCGATGAGGGCCTCGGGCCTGGGTGGGCAACCCGGGACATAGACGTCGACAGGCACAATTGTGTCGACTCCCTGCACGACCGAGTAGGAATCGGTGAAGGGCCCGCCGCAGATCGCGCAGCCTCCCATCGCGAGCACGTACTTGGGTTCGGGCATCTGGTCGTAGATGGTCTTGAGGAGGGGGGCCATCTTGTCGGTGACCGTGCCGGCCACGATCATCAGGTCAGCCTGGCGCGGCGAGGGGCGGAAGACCTCGTAGCCGAAACGGGAAAGGTCGTAGCGGGCCCCTCCTGCCGACATCATCTCGATTGCGCAGCAGGCCAGGCCGAAGGTGACCGGCCACAGCGAGTTGCCGCGGCAGAAATCGAGGACAGCCTCGATTCCGTCGTGCAAGGGCCCCTTGATGAGGGTCGTCGGTTCCTTCGATCCGTGCCCCGGAGCGCTGGGATCGCCGTGATTCAATTCCATTCAAAGGCTCCCTTCTTCCATGCGAACCAGATCCCCAGGGCCAGCACGCCGATGAAAATCGCCATCTCGACAAAGGGAACGAGACCGGCACTCCTGAAGGACGAAGCCCAGGGGTAGAGGAACACGACCTCGACGTCGAAGACGACAAAGATCAATGCATAGAGGTAATAGCTGATCTTGAACTGGACCCAGGTCGGTCCCTCGGTCTCGAGCCCGCACTCGTAGGTCCGGGCCTTCGCAGAACTCGGGTTGCGCGGACGCAGCAACCAATTCACGAATACGATGACGAGGGACAGGACAAAGCCCCCCGCGAGGAAGAGAAAGAGAGTTCCGAATTCCTTGGCCATCACACTCTCCTTATGTCTGGACCATCCGGAAGGATGGTTTTAAAAACCCAGGAACGCTCGTCAGCCTCGAGTGCGGGAAGGAGACCGGCATGGAGGCGCCAGGCGCCCGATCATTCACGGGAAGTAGAACGGAGGAATGGCGGGATTCTAGTATGATTTGGGATGATTGGCAACACGACGATTGTATGGCTCCTGCCGGCGCACGAAAAAAAGGGCATCGCGGATGCAATCCACGATGCCCTGCTTCAACAATCGCCAACGTCGCGGTCAGAAGGCTCCAAGGACCCAGGCCGGAGCGGCCGCAAGTCCCACAAGCACCAGCATGCAGAACCCGACGACCGTCAGCTCAGCGGCCCTGAGGGGGAGCTTTGCCATGACCCTGGGCTCATTGAACCAGGCCTGGATGAGAGGTCGCAGGTAATACACCATTCCGATCGCGCTCATCACGACTGCGAAAACCACGAGGGCGATCTTTCCCTGCCCTACCGCGTTCGCGAAGACAAAGAGCTTTCCGAAAAAGCCACCCAATGGGGGCACGCCGACCAAGGAGAGCATGGCCAGGGCGAGTCCGACCGCAAGGAAGGGCGCCCGCGAACGCAGGCCGGCAAAGGCGGCGATGGCATCCCCTTCCCCACCCTCCTCGACACGGGCCCAGGCGACAAAGGCGATCATGGTCGCAGCAGCGTAGGCGGCTGTGTAGAGCCAGAGGGTACCCATGGCCATGGAACCGGTCGCCAGAAGGGCGATCAGGAGGTAGCCGGCGTGCGAGATGCCCGAGTAGGCCATCAGGCGCTTGAAGCCGCCCTGGGCCAGCGCACCGAGATTGCCCACGAGAAGGGTCAGCACCGCAAGGAGGCCTATGATCCAGAGCCAGCTCTCGGCTGCCATAGGGAAGGCCCGGTAGAGAAGGCGGAAAAAGGCGGCGAAGGCCGCGATCTTGACGACAGTGCTCATGTAGGCGGTCACCGCGGTAGGCGCTCCCTCATAGACATCGGGAGTCCAGAAATGAAAGGGAGCTGCGGAAACCTTGAAGGCCAGGCCAAAGAGGACAAAGAGGAGACCGAGGTGGAAGAGGGGATGTATGCCGCTTGAATTCGCCTGGGTCCACAGGAGGATTCCTCCCAGCGAGAACTGTCCGGTTCCGGCATAGATGAGACCGATGCCGAAGAGGAGGATGCCCGTGGCGAAGGAGCCGTTGAGGAAGTACTTCAGTGCCGCTTCGTTGCCCTTCACGTCGCTCTTCCTCGTTCCCACGAGGACATAGACGGGAATGCTCAGGATCTCGATCCCCAGGAAGAGCATGACAAGGTTGGTGTAGCTCGTGAGCATCACCGCCCCGGTCAGCGAGAAGATGACAAGTGCGGCCTTCTCGGCGCGGGGGACCTCGGTCCTGCCCGAGGGGGAGCCCAGGAGGAGCACGACGAGGATCGTCAGTACTATGACGAGTAGGCTGAAGGCGGAGGCGAAGGCGTCGAACTCGGCCATGCCCCTGAGGAGGCGGTGGTCGAGGCCGATCTGGAAGCCTGCCAACACGGCAGCGACGATGAGGCCGAAGACGGCCAGGGGGAAGGCCAGGGGCTTGAACCGCCCGAGGTTGGCAAAAAGCACGATGACGGCAAGGATGGGAAGCAGGAGGTACAGGCTCATGGCTTACTTCGCCCCCATGATATGGAAGATCGCGTCGAGGGCCGGAGCGGAAAGCTCCAGGAGGGGCTTGGGGTAGATGCCGAGGGCAAGGCTACCAAGGGCGAGGACGCTGAGCGCAGCGGCCTCCGATGGCCTCATCTTGAAAACCGCCACCGTGGACGGCACCGGTCCGAGAAGGCTCTTCCGGATCCACTGGAGATAGAGAACCGCGCCGAGGATGACCCCGAGGCCTCCGACAAAGGCCCACCAGAGCCCGAGCTTTGACAAGGAGAGGAGGAGGAGGAACTCGCCCACGAAACCGCCGGTGAGCGGCAGTCCGATGGCCGAAAGGGCGAGGAGGACAAAGAGCGTGGCAAAGGCTCCGTTGCGGTGGGCAAGGCCGGAAACCGCGCCGATCTGCCTGCCTCCCGTCTGGCTCTCGAAGATGTCGACCGCGAGGAGAAGCCCCGCGATCGAAAGACCGTGGGCGACCATCTGCACGATGCCACCCTGGAATCCGAGCATGCCGAGGGAAAAGACGCCAGCAGCCATCAGGCCTGTATGCGAAAAGCTCGACCAGGCCAGAAGGCGCTTCATGTCCTTCTGCGCAAGGGCCACCAAGGAGCCCCAGACCACCCCGATCACTCCAAGGGTAATGAATACTGTCTGCCAGGCGGCGAAGGCCGTGGGAAAGACAGGGAGCATCCAGCGGATGGCTCCGTACAGGCCCATCTTGGCCATGAGGGCCGCGAGGAGGATGGTGCCTGCGGCTGGGGCCTCGTTGTAGGTGTCACTCTGCCAGGTGTGGAAGGGGAAGAGGGGCATCTTGATGGCAAAGGCGAGGGCGAAGCAGGCGAGTATCCAGGGCGCCGCTTCGGCAGGGATCTGCGCCGAGTAGAAACTCGAAAGGGCGAAGCTATGGGCTCCAGCCGTATAGCCCTGGACATAGATGATACCGAAGAGCATGAAGAGGCTGCCCACGACCGTGTAGACAAAGAACTTGAGGGTGACGGGCACACGCTTTTCCCCACCCCAGAAAGCAGCGATGAAATACACCGGAACAAGGGCCAGTTCCCAGAAAAGGTAGAAGACGACAGCGTCGCGGGCTGCGAAGACACCGACGAGCCCTGCCTCCATCGCGAGGATGAGACCATAGAGGACCGGGCTCCGACGCTCGTCGCGCCGCATCGAGACGATGAGGGCCACCGGTGCCACCACGATGGTGAGAAGCACCAGGGGTAGACTCAGGCCGTCGAGCCCGATGCTGAAGGAGAGGCCCCAGGCCGGCACCCAATCGAGGATGAAGTCGAAGCTCGCCGCTGGCCACGCAGCCCAGACCGATGCGACGCCCAGGGCAAGCAGGGCTGTAACTCCGGCAACGAGGGCCGCGACGATCCGTGCCGCCCTTTCGGGAAGGGCCATCACGAGAAGGCCGCCCAGGAGGGGAAGGAGAATCAGGAGTAGTGTGACCATTGCTTATCCCAGGGCCGCGACGGCGGCTATGACGATGACGC
>JBMOIK010000377.1:0-4286 GCA_049317365.1 Rectinemataceae bacterium
ACCCGCGCGGGTGGCGCTGATGCAGTCGAGATGATCAAGACCAAGGAGGTCTACGAGGGCCTCGAGGAGATCGTGAACAAGATCGACGGCGCGGGCAAGCTGCTCCGCCGCGTCATGATCAAGCAGGGCTGAGCGGCATGGAATACGCTTTCATGGTGGGGGTCATCGCCGTCGCCCTCGCCTTCGATTTCTTCAACGGTTTCCACGACGCGGCCAACGCGATCGCGACCATCGTAGTTACGAAGACCTTGAATCCGGCCCAGGCCGTCGTCCTCGCCGGGCTGGCCAACTTCCTGGGTTACTTCACCTTCGGTGTCGCCGTCGCCAAGACGGTCGGCAAGGGGGTGATCGACATCAAGGCCTTTCCCGGCGAACTCCTCCTGCCGGTGCTGGCGGCGGCCCTCCTCGGGGCCATACTCTGGAACATCATCACCTGGCTCCTCGGCCTGCCTACCTCCTCGAGCCACGCCCTCATCGGCGGACTCGTGGGCGCTGCCCTCGCGGCGGCGGGACCGAAGGCCGTCATAACCTCGGGCATCACGACCATCGTCGAGTTCATCGTGCTCGCACCCCTCCTCGGAGGCATCGCGGCCATCCTCCTCACGAACGTCGTCCTCGCACTCTCTCGCAAGGCGAAACCCAAGCCTGCTGCGAAAACCTTCAAGATCCTCCAGCTGTTTTCCGCCTCGGTCTACGCCTTTTCCCACGGCACCAACGATGCGCAGAAGACTATGGGCATAATCGCGCTGGCCCTTGTGGCTGGTGGCGTAAGCCCGGACTTCAGCCTCGTTGGCGCGAACCAGTGGGTCGTGCTTTCCTGCTACTCAGCCATGGCCCTCGGCACCATGATGGGTGGCTGGCGCATCGTCCGGACCATGGGCACCCGCATCACGAAGATCCGCGCGATGGAGGGCTTCTGCGCGGAGACCGCCTCCGCGGCCGTCATGCTCGTGACAGCGCATTACGGCATCCCGGTTTCGACTACCCACGTCATCGCGGGCTCGATCATGGGGGTTGGTACAGTCGAGCGAGCGGCTGGCGTGAGATGGGTGACGGCCAGGAAGATCGTGTGGGCCTGGTTCCTGACCATTCCCTTCGCGGCTTCCGTGGCAGCCCTGTCCTTCCTGGCCATCAAGCTCATCATCGGGCTGTTCTAGCCCCTTCGGCCTGCTATACTCCTAAGCATGGCACGCTTTTTCAACACCACCGGGCCCTGTAACCCGGAAGACCATTATATGCTGGACCCCGCTGCCCGCCTGGTCGGGGCCGACCTCGTCCGCTACGTCGAAAACAAGCTCTACTGGGTGCTCCACGCGCCCAGGCAGACAGGGAAGACAACCTTCCTCCAGTCCTGGATGCGCGAAATCAACGCCGCGGGCAAGGCTGTCGCCTGCTATGTCTCGGTGGAACGCTGCCAGGGCCTCCTTCAGCCAGAGCAATCGATGCCCGCCATCTGCGATGCCATCGAGGACTGGGCAGGCCGGCTCCTCGAACCTGCATATATTCCGAAACGGCCAAGCGGCGAGCCTTCGAGCCTCCTTGAGGGAAGCCTGGGCGAATGGGCGCGCATCGTCTCTCCGAAGCCACTCGTCGTGCTTTTCGACGAGGTGGATGTCCTCCGGGACCAGTCCATGGCCAGCTTTCTCCGCCAGCTCCGGGGCGGCTTTGCGGGGCGCGGCATCGGGAAATTCCCGGTCAGCATAGCCCTTGTCGGCATGCGGGACCTTCGGGACTACCTCATCAGGAGCAAGGATGGGGCTCCCGTAAATCCTGGCAGTCCCTTCAATGTGAAAGAGGATTCTGTTTCCCTCAGCAGCTTTACAAAGGCCAATGTCAATGCGCTCGCTGCCCTGCACAGCCAGGAGACAGGTCAGGCCTTCGAGGCAGCTGCCTTGGATCTCCTCTGGGACTTTACTCGAGGCCAACCCTGGCTCACCAATGCGCTACTCAAGAAATGCGTCTGGACCCTCTGTCCCAAGGGCGAGACGGTAACTGAGGCGGAGGTACGGCAGGCCAGGGAAATCCTCATCGAGGCACGGGCTGTCCACCTTGACAGCCTTGCTGAGCGCCTCCGCGACCCCCGGATACAGCGCATAGTCGAGACAATCCTCGTGGGCGAGTCGCGCCCCGAGATGACCCGGGGCGACGACTTTACCCTGGCCCTCGACCTTGGGCTGGTGACCCTGGAGGGTGGCAGCCCCCAGATCGCCAATCCCATCTACCGTGAGGTCATCGCCCGGGTGCTTTCGCAGGAGTACCAGTATTCCATTGCAGCCCCCGAATTCGCCTGGCAGAAATTCGACGGAACCCTCGACATGGATGCCCTCCTCTTCGAGTTCCAGGCTTTCTGGCGCCGCAACTCCGATGTCTGGGAGGGCAATGCCGACTACGTCGAAGCCTTCCCCCACCTGCTTCTGATGGCTTTCCTGCAGCGCGTGGTCAATGGGGGTGGCAGGATCGAGCGCGAATACGCGGCCGGTCGCGGTCGTGTGGACCTCGCCGTCCAGTTCTCGGGAGCCTGGTCCATCATCGAGATCAAGCTTGTCCGCCCAGGGGATGGGCGGGAATCCACGGTCACCGAAGGCCTCGAGCAGGTCGAGCGATACCGCCAATTGATAGATCCCAGGGCCCCTGCCTATCTGGTGGTCTTCGACCGGACTCCCGCAGGCCGTGCCCTGCCCTGGGCCGAGCTCCTGACCTGGGAAGACATGGCAAGCACCAAGGGCAGGGTGACTGTGGTGGGAGGATGAGTAGCCCTTCGAAAGCCGAGCGCCCCATCTACCTCGACTACAACGCAACGACCCCCATAGATCCAGTCGTCGCCCTGGCCATGCGGCCCTTTCTCGAAGGCGCCATCGGGGGAGGCTTCGGCAATCCCTCCTCGACGCATCCCTATGGGGTGGAGGCGAAAAAGGCTGTCGAATCCGCCCGCGCCGAAGTTGCCGCCCTGATAGGTGCCTCAGCCTCCGAGATCATCTTTACCAGCGGGGGCAGCGAAGCCAATAACCTCGCAATTAAAGGCATCGCCTTCGCCAGGCGCGACCGGGGGCGGCACCTCATCTCGACGGCGGTGGAGCATCCCGCAGTCCTGGAGGTGCTGGCCTGGCTGGAAAAACAAGGGTTCAGCTCTACACTTCTTCCCGTCGACTCCCTGGGTCGCGTCGATCCTGCTGACCTTGAGGCTGCCATCAGGCCCGACACCATCCTTCTGTCGGTGATGCATGCGAACAACGAGGTCGGGACCATCCAGGAGGTCCGCGCCCTTGCCGACATCGCCCACCGCGCGGGTCTTGTCGTCCACTGCGACGCAGCCCAGTCTGTCGGCAAGATTCCTGTCAATTGCGATGACCTTGGCGTCGATCTCCTTTCCATCGCGGGGCACAAGCTCTATGCGCCCAAGGGCATCGGCGCGCTGTACGTGAGGACTGGCATCGAACTCGACCGGCTCGTCCACGGGGCGGCCCACGAATCGGGCCGGCGTGCGGGCACGGAGAACCTCCTGTGCATCGCAGGCCTTGGGGCAGCCTGCGCCCTCGCTGGCCGCGAACTGGGTGCCCGTTCAGGCCACTACCGCGAGCTTCGCGACCTCCTTGAATCGCTCATCGTTGCGGCCCTCCCCGAGGCCATCGTGAACGGCGACCGGGCCTCCCGGCTGCAGAACACGCTCAGCATCAGCTTCCCGGGAGTCGATGCCGGCGCCCTCCTGTCGGCCCTGCCTGGCGTCGCGGCCTCGGCGGGGGCGGCTTGCCACGCGGACCGGGTCGAGATGTCCCACGTGCTGGCTGCGATGGGCGTCCCGCCACGCCAGGCCATGGGCACACTGCGCTTTTCCACGGGAGCCTTCCTCACGGTGTCCGAGGTCGAATCGGCCGCCGCCCAGGTCATCGCCGCCGTGCGGCGGATAGCCGGGGCACGCTCACCTGCGCCGGATTCCGGGGATGGTCCCATCCGCCTTACCCAGCACACCAAGGGCCTCGGCTGCGCCTGCAAGATAGGCCCCCGCACCCTCGAGAAGATACTCGCGGGGTTGCCGAAGGTTACCGACCCCGCCGTTCTCGTCGGGGCCGAGACCTCGGACGACGCGGCGGTCTATCGAATCTCCGATGAATTCGCAATTGTGAGTACTCTCGATTTCTTTACGCCCATCGTGGACGACCCCTGGACCTTCGGAGCCATCGCGGCTGCAAATGCCTTGTCGGATGTCTGGGCCATGGGCGGCCAGCCCCTCTTCGCCCTCAACATCGTGGCCTTCCCGGTCGGCGGCCTCCCCCTGTCGGTGCTCGGGG
>JBMOIK010000378.1:0-4281 GCA_049317365.1 Rectinemataceae bacterium
TCGGGCGAAGATCGCATAACCTCATCAGACACGCGCTTCCCCTTCTCGGTCGTGGTCTGCACTACCTGTGGGCAACACTACTTCAAGCATTCAGTAGCGGGGCTTGAGCCGCTCCCGGCAGGGTTCGGCGGCGGTCATCAGACGCTGCATGGCCAGCATTGGGACCATGTCCCATCCGGCGACGAGGGAACGGTCCTCTACCTCTTCGACAAGATTCGGGGGGAGAGCGATGACGAATCCGAAGAAGACGAGGCCGAGCGAAGCCACAGTGCCAAGATGCGATCGGTTCCGCTATACGTGTGCACAGAATGCGGCCTTCTAGCCGACCATGAGCCGGATACGTGCCCGAGCTGTTCCCGGTCTGGCTGCTTCGCGCGTGTGAGCGCTGTGCTCCAGAAAGATACCAACCGTGGATACTTTCAGCGCTGCGTATGCTGCGGCAAGCAGGGGAACTCGCTTACCGGACGCTATAGGGAGCCGGTAAGGGAGATCAAAGCTATAACGGCTCCAGATATCCACATCCTCGCCCAAAGCATGATCCAGAACCTGGAGCGCAGGCGGCTCCTCGTGTTCGCCGACAACAGGCAAGACGCGGCTTTCCAGGCCGGGTGGATGAAGGATCACTCGCGCCGCTATCGCTTCCTCAATCTCGCGCAAGCCGAGCTGAAGAAGGGTCCCACCACCCTTGGGGACCTTGTCCACAATCTTGACGAACTATTCGATAGGGACAAGATGCTCTCGTTCTCGCTCCTGCGCGAGGTCTGGGAGTATGCCTCCTTCAATGACTCTCCGACCAACCACAGGAGAGAAAGAAATACCTACATCAGGCTCCAGCTTCTCAGGGAACTGACCCGGCCCGCACGTGATACACAAGGGCTTGAGGCCTGGGGACGGCTCTGTGTGCGCTACAGGGGTCTCGATCCCGAGACTCAGTGGATCCGCGATTGGGCCTTCGATCTGCACATCCCGCCCGAAGAACTAGTAGATGACTGCTCGCTCTTCCTTGACAAGCTTCGGAGGAGCGATCGATGCGTCTTCGACAAGCCAACGAAGCTATACACTCGCTTCATCGAGCGCTCCGATCCATTCGTGCAGCGCGGATACATACCAAACACCGACCTCATGCCGAAAATCGTGAAGGTTCGGTACGAGTCCAATGACAAGAAGAACTATACGATCCAGCTGGCTTCCGAGAGGGGGCAGACAGCCTTCTCACAGATGGCGCGCAAGTGGGGTGTTCCAAGCGATCACTTCAGGGACTTCGCCGAGAGCTTCTTCAGGCTCCTGGTGTCGAAGGGCATTCTTGTCGCGGCCGATGTCGAGAACAAGAGAGGCAATCCCATCCCCGGCGCTTCGGGCTATCAGGTCAATGTCGAATCCCTCCTCCTGACCTACGGGGAGCAAGCCTACCGTTGCTCGACCTGTCATCAGATCCATTCTCGCCGATCGACAGGGATGAAGTGCGTAGCATGGAATTGCGATGGCACACTCTTGCCAAGGGAAACCGACGCCGATGACTTCGACCTCATGATGCTGGATCGCGAGGTGGCCATCCTTCAGCCGGAGGAGCACTCCGCCCAGGTCCCCGCCGCAGCGAGGGAGAAGCTCGAGCGCGACTTCAAGGATGAGCATCACGAGATACCTAATACCCTTGTCTGCACTCCAACATTGGAGATGGGTGTGGATATCGGCAGCCTCGATTGCATACTCATGAGGAATATGCCGCCCCTCCCCGCGAACTACTGGCAGCGTGCCGGTCGAGCCGGGCGGCGCCATAGGATCGCGGTCGATATTACCTATGCCCGACCCGCGAGCTTCGACCAGGCATACTTCAAGGACCCGCTCAAGCTGCTCATGGGCATTATCGATCCTCCGAGCTTCAATCTCAGGAACGAGAAGCTCATCGAGAAGCATGCTCACTCGGCTGTCATCGGGTGGTTCCGAAAGAAAGCGGAAGTACGAGATACTCCCGCTGATGAGCGGGAAAGAATCCAGGAGACGCTTGCGTCCTCATTCCCCTCGAAGACAGGGGACTATGTCTTCACTGATAACCGTATCGACTTGACGCCCCGCAGCTTCTCTTCCCTGGCCGCACTCGTCGGCGAGTACCGTGGCGAACTGCTTGAGATGCTCAAGCGGACCTTCACGGCTACGTGGCCTCCGGAGGACAATGAATCTGTCCAGGTAGAAATACTTGAGGCGATACTCGATGGAATGGCACATGCACTCACGGAAACCGTGGTCAGGCTTCGGGAACGCATTGCCTGGGCCCAACGCGAGCTACAGCGCATAAGCGGCGTCTTCAATGATACGGCGCTCTATGATCCTCTCGACAGGGTAATCGAATCCAGGCTGAAGCGCTTCTTATCGCAGATGCGGCCCTCAGGCCAGATGCAGAATGCCGACGCTCTATCGGAGGAATCATTCACTCTGTCATACCTTGCCTTGGAGGGCTTCCTTCCTGGTTACGGACTTGATACAGGTTCAATACTTGGCGAGTATTCATCAGGAGGGGCGGGAATCTCACGCGCTCTATCGATCAGGCGCAACCCGGCGGTCGCCCTGCGGGAGTTCGCCCCCGGCAACCTACTCTATGCACTGGGAAGCAAATACATTCCGAGGCGATATCATCTTGGTGATAAGCCGCCCCTTGCCTTCAACTATGATCCGAATACATCCACGATCGTGGAAGAGGGCCTAGTCGATAACAGCTTCGCGACGCCCGTCACGGGGCAGGTGTTGAGCCTCGAGCTCCAAGATACGGAGATACTTCACTACTCGACAATCAGCGATGAAGAAGACTACCGCTTCTCCATGGCATCCACTGTGCTTGGGATGTCCATGGAATCGCATGAGGGTGGGGCATCGTACCGCGCAGGAAACCAGGAAATCCGGTCCCTGAAGAACTACCAGTTCCGCCTGATAAACCTCGGACCCGGAATGATCATAGGGGGTGCCAACATCTCTGGTTTCCCGATCTGTCGAGTCTGCGGCTATAGCACATCGCCCTACTCCTCAGACGCAGAGAAAAAGACATTCTGGGATCGGCATGTACAGACATGCCAGCAACCCCATAGCGTACCATTTGCACTGCATATCGAAGACGCGGCAGACGTCCTCTTGTGGCCAGGATTCGAGACGCCTCTCGACGCATACAGCACGGTAGAGGCAGTCCGCAAGGGCGCCGCCGCCGTTCTTGATATGGAAGAGGACGACCTTCAGCTCCTCGGATTGCCTCAGGATGGTGGGTATACGATGATGCTCTATGATCCGATGCCAGGCGGATCAGGCTTGCTTGATCAGATACTGGTGAAATGGGAAGCGGTACTCAAGGCCGCGCTCTCGATCGTGGAAGAGTGCCCAAGTCGCTGTGAAACAGCCTGCATCGATTGCCTGTATTCGTACCGGAACAGTCAGTACCACAGGTTCCTCGACAGAAAGAAGGCGGCTGAACATATCGGCGAGTTGGTGCAGGCCGGCGGCCTTCAGAAACAGATGGACATACCACAGAAGATCCCGCAGGCAAAGAGTGGAGCCCAACCCCTCAACAATCCCGAGGGCCGCCTCAGAAAGCTATTGATCAATGCTGGCCTCCCCGAGCCGGAGGCTCAGAAGGTCATCAATCTAGGTGGTGGGCTCGGTGCGACGATCCCGGATTTCTACTACCACTCTCCAAACGACCAAATCGAGGGCATATGCATCTACTTGGATGGCATGCACTCTAGTATCCATGGCAATGCTGCCCAGTCCGAAGTCGATGCCAGAAAGCGAACCGGACTGGAAAACCAAGGGTATATGGTCGTCGTGATAACATTCACCGAACTATCGGACCGCAACTCCCTGGGTGGCAAGTTCTACAGGATCGCGCGGGCATTGATAGGCAAGGTGCAGGCGGACCGCATACGGGATTCTGGCGAGTGGTTTGAGGTTGGAATGGAATAGGTGATTGGAAAGAGGCCAGACAAGCTCGCCCATCGATGTGGCCTATACTTACTTTGATGGACACGGGCGCATGAATCGCATGCAGGTTCAAAGGGAGACATGAAAGAGCGCAGGACGTACAGCACTGAGATGAAAGCAGAGGTCATCAAGATGGCTACTGAGCAAGGTCTTTCCCGGGGAGACATCAGCAGGAGGCTGTCGATCCCCAAGGGGACGATAGTGAATTGGCTTGCTGGACATGAGTCAGGGAAAACAAAGGGCAGCCCTGGCGCTCAGTCGGCGGCAGAGCTGGTGGCTGAGAACGCCAAGCTCAGGAAAGAGCTTGCGTAATCCCGTATG
>JBMOIK010000379.1:0-4251 GCA_049317365.1 Rectinemataceae bacterium
TTTCCCTCCTCGACGGAGCGGCCTCTGTCAAGTCCATGGTGGACAAGGCCAAGAGCCTCGGCATGCCAGGTCTTGCCCTTACCGACCACGGTAACATGTTCGGAGCGGTCAAGTTCTTTGACAGCTGCAGGGAAGCGGGCATCAATCCCATCGTGGGCTCGGAGTTCTACGTTGCCGGGGGCTCACGCTTCGAGAAGACCGGCACCGAGAACGGAAATAAGTATCGGCATCTTGTCCTGTTGGCCCAGGACGTCGAGGGCTTCCGCAATCTCCTCAAGCTTTCCTCGGCCTCCTACACCGAGGGCTTCTACTACAAGCCGCGCATCGACGACGAGCTCCTGGTCCGGCACTCGAAGGGATTGATCGCGAGCTCGGCCTGTCTGGCCGGAGAGGTTCCCAGCCTTGTCCGCCACGGCAAGGTCGAGGAAGCCGAGCGGAAGGCCCTCTGGTTCAAGGAGCTCTTCGGCCCGGAGCATTTCTACCTCGAGCTCCAGGACCATGGCATTCCGGACCAGGCCTCGGTCAACAAGGTCCTCGTCGGGATGTCAAGGAAACTGGGAATACCCCTCATCGCGACCAACGACATGCATTACCTCGACCGTGGGGACGACGAGGCCCACGATGTGCTTCTCTGCATCGGCACCAATAAGAAGCTCTCCGAGGCCACACGCATGCGGTTTTCCGGCCGTGAATTCTACATGAAGACCGCCCTGGAGATGGCTGCGGTTTTTGGCGAGCTTCCCGAGGCCCTCTCGAACACGCTCCGGATAAACGAGATGGTGGACCTCGACATTCCCTACCCAGGCCCCCTCCTTCCCGACTATGTCATTCCGGAAGGCTTCGCGAGCCCCGAGGACTACCTCAGGCACCTCACCTTCGAGGGTCTGGGGAAGCGCTACGCCTCGGTCGGCGACGAGATACACAAGCGCGCGGAGTACGAGCTCGACGTGATCACGGGGATGAAGTTCACCGGCTACTTCCTCATCGTGTGGGACTTCATCGACTGGGCCAAGCGCCATGGCATCCCTGTCGGGCCGGGCCGCGGTTCGGGTGCCGGTTCCATCGTCGCCTACGCCCTGGCCATCACCGACATCGATCCCCTCCGCTACGGTCTCCTCTTCGAGCGCTTCCTCAACCCCGAACGCATCTCGATGCCGGACTTCGACATCGATTTCTGCTTCGAGCGGCGCAGCGAGGTCATCGATTATGTGACGGCGAAGTACGGGGCGGACCGGGTAGGGCAGATCATCACCTTCGGTACCCTTAAGGCAAAGGCTGCGCTCAAGGACGTCGCGCGCGTCCTTGAGATAGGCTTCGACGAGTCCAACGCCATCGCCAAGCTTGTGCCCGAGGATCTGAAGATGACCCTCGACAAGGCGCTCGCCCTCGAGCCGAAGCTTGCGGAAATGGCAGCCTCCACGCGTCTTTCGAGCCTGTTCACACTGGCCAGGAAGCTCGAGAACAAGAACCGCAACTCGAGTCTCCACGCCGCCGGCATCGTCATCGCCAAGACTGCCCTTTCCGACTACGTGCCACTCTACCGCGACGCCAAGTCCGGCATCGTGGCTACCCAGTACACGATGGAGGCCCTCGAGAAGTGCGGCCTCGTGAAGATGGACTTCCTGGGCCTGAAGACCCTCACGCTCATAAAGAACGCAATTGGTCTTATCCGGAAGCTGGGCATCGAGATCGACGAGTCGGCGATCCCGGATACGGACCCGAAGACCTATGCCCTCCTCGGACAGGGGAAGAGCACCTCGGTCTTCCAGTTCGAGTCGAGCGGCATGCAGGGCATCCTGAAGGACGCCAAGCCCACCTGCATCGAGGATCTCATAGCGCTGAACGCCCTGTATCGGCCGGGTCCCATGGCCTACATCCCGCAGTTCATCGACTCGAAGTGGGGCAGGAAGCCGATCACGTATCCCCATCCCTGCCTCGAGCCCATCCTCAAGGAGACCTACGGGGTCATCGTCTACCAGGAACAGGTCATGCAGGTCGCGCAGCGCATAGCCGGCTACAGCCTCGGCCAGGCAGACCTCCTCCGCAGGGCCATGAGCAAGAAGAAAACGGACGTGATGCTCGAGGAAAAGGTGAAGTTCGTCGAGGGTGCCATCAGGAACGGCTTCACGGAGTCCGATGCCGCCTCGATCTTCGAAATCCTCATCCCCTTCGCAGGCTACGGTTTCAACAAGTCCCACGCGGCCGCCTATTCCGTGGTCGCCTACCGCACGGCCTGGCTGAAGGCCAATTATCCTGCTGAATTCATGGCAGCCAACCTCAGCAACGAGATCACCAAAACCGACAAGCTCTCGGAGTACATCTCAGAGGCCCGATCCATGGGCCTCGAAATCATGCCCCCGAACGTGAATTTCTCCGAGGCCTACTTCACCGTGGTGGGAGGGAAGATCGTCTATGGCCTTCTGGGCATCAAAGGTGTCGGGGAGGGGGTTTCCCGCGCCATCGTCGCCGAGCGCGAGCTGAGGGGACCCTTCGCGGACCTCCTCGATTTCATCTCGCGGATGGGTTCGGGGCAGATGAACCGGAAGACCCTCGAGTGCCTGGCGAACGCGGGAGCCCTCGACTGGACGGGCCGCCCGAGAAACGGGCTGGTGGCGAACATCGAGCGGGCCATGGATTACGTGGCGAAGAAGGAGGAAGCCGGGCGCTACGGGCAGGTCTCCCTCTTCGAGGCCTCCGGCGAGCAGGAATTCCCTCCCTTCCAGTACGAGGCCCGGGACGAGTACCCCAGGCCGGACCTCCTCCGGCTCGAGAAAGAGCTAATTGGTTTTTATTTCTCCGGACACCCCATGGACGAGTGGCGCGACCTCTGGGAACGTTCGTCCGACGCCCCTCTGGCCCATCCCGACCGAGCGAGCCCCGAACGGTCCTATACGCTCGTGGCGATGCTCAAGAACTACCGGGAGATCTTGAGCAAGAAGGGCAGGAAGATGGCCTTCTGCGGGGTCGAGGACTACTCCGGATCAATCGAGATCGTCGTCTTCCCTGATGTCCTGGAGAAATACCGCGAGAGGTTCCTCGTGGACAAGGTGCTCTTCATGAGGGGCAAGATCGACCTTTCACGGAATGCCCCCAGCTTCAAGGTCGAGGAACTCCTCGATCCACAGGAGCTTGCCGCCAAGTCCTGGCGCGAAGTCCATCTCCGGCTCGCTCCGGGAATCCGCGCGGAGGACGAGCTTTTCGACCTGCGCGATGCCGTGTTCGACAGCCATGGCAGCTGCCACCTGTTCTTCCATATCCCCCCTGAGGCGCCGGTCGTGGCCGTGCAGGCGGGCGAGGCGGAAGGGGGGCAGCTGGACTGCGAGACCGACGAGGACGGCATCCCCCTGCCTGCGCCGATCGAGGCCTGCGCAGATGAAGCCCTCGCCGGGGAGGGCGGGGACGAGGAAGTGGCAGGCGAGGCGGATCTGCGGCCTCGTGGGGGGCCTCTGCCGCGGGTGGCCCAGGTGATTGACGAGACCATCGTCCGGGCTAGCATGCAGATAACCTGCTCTCCCTCGGATGAGAGCCTTGAGCGTTTCCGGTCGCTTTCTGTCGTCACCGAGGTGTGGAGGGATTGATGACGAATTCTTCCACCGGACGCAAGCGTGGTGGGCAGCTGAGGGCGTTCTTGGGGCATGCACGACCTCTTGTCCCTCTTCCTGGCCCTCCTGGTCTCCCGCCGCGAGCTGCGCTTCGATCCCGTGGCGGAGCAGTATGGTGCCTTTGATTGCGGCTACGCGGTGGCGCGGGCCCTCGTCGAGCCTGACGCTGAAGTTCCCGCACGGGGCCAGATCGATCCGTCGCGGGGCCTGACCCTCGGCAACCTTGCCTCGATCCTCGAAAACGGTGGCCTTTCGGTGCGCCCACTCAGGCTGGGCCTCGGGGAGATCGACGAGATCCTGGGGCGGGGCCTCGCACCGATAATCCTGAATTACGAGCAGCCCACGCGGCACTGGGCCCTCCTCCTCGGCCATCGCGGCGGGGACAGCGGCCCTTTGGGCCCGGCCGTAAACCGCAGCCCAGGCCTCTACAGCCTGGCCGATCCGGCCCGGGGGCTCGAGGTCCTGGACGGTGGGGAGCTCGCCGGGCGATTTGGAGGGGTGGCCATTGTCATCGATCCGGCCAGTCTCGATCGTGGGAAGCGACTGGCCGCGGTGCAGGCCGGCTCACGGGCCTTCGCGCGCTGGGATGGGCTGGCGCGCCTGGCTGGGATGCCTCCATCCCCGGTCGGGAGCCAGACTTCCGGGGACG
>JBMOIK010000380.1:0-4239 GCA_049317365.1 Rectinemataceae bacterium
GCGGGCACGGCTGCCGATGACGGTCTGTTCTAGCGGCTGTGGAACGTATCTTCCTCGGACTTGGTTCCAACCAGGGCGAGTCGAGGGCTATCCTCTCGGATGCCCTCCGAGCCTTGGGTCTGGGCCTTGTCCGGCTCCGATCCTCCTCTGTCTGGGAGTCGGAAGCCCGCTATGTTCTGGAGCAGCCAGCCTTCTTCAATCTTGTGGCCGAAGCCTGGACCGACCTCGAGCCGGAAGCCCTGCTCGATTTCACCTCAGGGATAGAAGCGCGCTTCGGCCGGGATCGGAGCAAGGAACTTTTCAAGGGACCGCGCCGGCTCGATATCGATATCCTTCTGTACGGCGAGCGGGTAGTCGAAACGGAGCGGCTGTCGCTTCCGCATCCGGGTCTCCGTGACCGAAAATTTGTGTTGCTGCCCCTGCTTGAACTTGATGGCAGGCTTGTGCATCCCGTTTCGCAGATTCCCTTGATGGCTTCCCTGGCGGCCCTGGGGCCCCAGGGTATTTACCCAGCCTTCCCCCACGACTATGATCGCCTCCACATCTAAGTCTGGACTCGGGAATGCCCCTGGCTTCCCCGGATCCAGCTCTGGTGGAAATTCCGATCGGCGGTATGTGCATGACTGAAGCGATGGAAGGGGTCGAAGGCGAAGCGGGAGCAATCCGCGAAAGCCAGGGCCGGAAATACCGCCTCTCCGATTTCGAGGGCCCCCTCGACCTCCTCCTCTACCTCATCAAACAGAACGAGGTATCAGTCTACGACATACCAGTCGCTTCCATCACCGAGCAGTTCCTTGGCTACCTTGACTCTGAGGAGAAGGTCGATCTCGAGGATCTCACCGAGTTTTACATGATGGCCGCGACCCTGCTCTATATAAAGTCGAAGATGCTGCTCCCGGTGCAGGTCGACCTTGGTGACGAGATCGAGGATCCGCGCAGGGAACTGATCGAGAAGCTCATTGAGTACCAGAAATTCAAGAAGCTCACCGAGCTCATGGAAAAAAAGGAGATGGAGGTCGAATGGTCCCTCGAGCGCAAGAAGATGCAGCGTCCGCTGCCCTTTGCCGAGGAGGAATCCCTCTGGGAAGAAATCGGGATCTGGGATCTCCTCAAGACCTTTACTTCGCTCGTGACAAACGTGACCTCGGAGAGGATCATCGACCTCTACGAAGAAGTTTCCATCAACGAGAAGCTCGCTCTCATCAATGAATTCCTTGACCGTGACGGCCACTTCCTTTTCACGGATCTGATTACGCGGCCGCATTCCACCATGGATGTCGCCTGCGCCTTTCTCGCAATGCTGGAGGCAGTGAAGTTCCGAATGATCACCATCCTCCAACACCGCCTGTTCGGCGACATCCGCATCAAACGAAGGACGGAGACCCACGATGGAAGCCAGGCTTGAAAAAGAGGCAGCCCTCGTCCAGACCGTGCTGTTTCTCGAATCGGAACCGATGGACGAGGTGGCCTTGTCCCGTGCCACCGGGCTTGCAAGGGAAGTCATAGAGAATGCGCTCGAGGTCCTTGCCGAGGAGCTTTCCTCTCCGGCCTTAGGACTGGAGCTCGTGAAGTCGGGCGGCGGATGGATCATGGCTCCCAAGGCGGATCTCTGGGCCAGCCTCAAGGACCGCTACGGCAAGAAGGCTGATTCCCGTCTGTCCCGGGCCGCCCTCGAAACCCTCTCCATCGTAGCCTATTCCCAGCCGGTTACACGGGCCGAGGTGGAGGCGATCCGCGGTGTGTCCGCCGATGGCATGATCCGCTTCCTCCTTGAGAAGGAATTCATCAAGGAAGTAGGCAAGAAGGACGTTCCGGGCAAGCCAGTCCAGTATGGAACCACCAGGGAGTTCCTCAAGTACTTCAGGCTCGGATCCATCGCCGATCTTCCACGCCTCGACGAGCTCGAGCGCGACCGTTTTGAGGAGCCAGGCGATGCCGATCCCGGAAGCTGATGCCCCGAGGGCCATGGAACCCGCTGCGACGCGGATCAATGCCTGGATTGCCCGTACCGGAGTGGCCTCGCGCCGAGCTGCCGAGCGCATGATCCTGGATGGAAGGATCGCCATCAACGGCCAGGCAATAGCAGATCTTGCGACCAGGGTAGGGCCCGAGGATGAAGTAACCCTCGATGGAAAGCGAATCGAGGCGGAGTCGGTCACGCGCTATGTGGTTCTGAACAAGCCGCGAGGCTATGTTGCATCGATGTCTGATCCTGAGGGCAGGCCTCTGGCGGCAGCCCTCATCCAGGCCCGGTACCCGGAGCGCCTCTACAACATCGGTCGCCTCGACCAATGGTCGCAGGGGCTCCTCCTGTTCACCAACGACGGCGATTTCGCCGCAAAGGTCGGCCATCCCTCAAGTGGCATTGAAAAGGAGTACGAAGTCCGCTCAGGCCAGGACATCCCGCGACAGCTCCTTGCCGAGTTCGAGCGTGGTCTTGTCGCGGAGGGCGTCCGGTATCAGGCTGAAAAGGCACGGCTCATTGCTCCCCGTGTTGCCCGGATCGTCCTCGTTGAGGGCAAGAACAGGGAAATACGCCGGGTTTTCGAATCCAGGATGGTTCATGTCGAAAGCCTCACCCGTGTCAGGATCGGTCCAGTCCTCATGGGGGACATGGAGGAAGGTGCATTCCGGGAACTGACGCCCGATGAAATTGCCGGGCTCTGTCCCCCAGCCAAGGACTGAAGGATCATGGTGGTAGCAATCGATGGCCCGGCTGGCTCGGGAAAGAGCACCATAGCCCGCATGCTCGCCACCGGCCTCGGCTTTGCCTATGTAAACTCGGGCAATCTCTACAGAGCTGTCACCGTGATCAGCCAGCGTGCTGGCCTTGGTCCCGAGGATCCGGAAGTCCTTATCTCGCTGGCCTGTGCCGCCACCATCAGCTACAACAAGGGCCGTGCCTGCATCGATGGCGACGATGTGGAAGACCTTCTTCATACCCCCATAGTGGATGCCCAGGTAGCCCAAGTCTCGGCCATACCCGGCATCAGGACCATCGTCAATACCCTTGTGCATGAGATTGCCGGTGCCGGTGACTCGGTCGTCGAAGGGCGCGACATGACCACTGTGGTTTTCCCCGATGCGGAGGTGAAGATCTTCCTCGACGCCAGCCCGGAATCCCGGGCCCTCCGACGGCTGGCCGAGGGAACCTGTGGCGATGATCTTGAGGCTGTCGCTGCCAACATCGCCATGCGCGATGAAATCGACCGCAACAAGCCTGTCGGGGCGCTCAGGGTGGCTCCTGGTGCGGTCGTCATCGATTCTTCGGGCTTGACCTTGCAGGAAGTTTATGACAAAGTATACGGACAAATTCTGCGCAAAGGGTGCACAATGGGCGTGAAGGAAGTGGCGAAGGAAGTTACTAATCCCTCTAAGGATGACTTCCAGACACAATTGCAGGAGCAGTACCTCAAGAGCCTCGAGGGTCTTGAGGAGGGCGACCTGGTCGAGGGACACGTAGTCCAGGTTACGCGCGATTTTATTTTCATCGATGTCGGCTACAAGTCCGAAGGCAAGATCCCGATCATCGAGTTCGGCGAGCAACCTCCGGTCATCGGTGACATCGTCAGCGTCATCCTCGTCAAGAAGGAAGCGCGGAACGGTGAGATTGTCGTCTCGAAAAAAAAGGCCGACGAGAAGGTGTATTGGAGGCAGGTTTCCAATGCCTTCAAGGATCATCTCCCCCTCGAGGGCCTCATCGAGAAAGAGATCAAGGGGGGCTACGATGTCAACCTTGGTCACCAGCTCCGCGGGTTCCTTCCTGCTTCCAAGGCGGATATCCAGCGGATCGAAAAACCCGAAAAGCTCATCGGCCTCAAGGCCCTGTTCTATCTTGAAAGGCTCTACTCAGACCGCAAGGTCAACATCGTCCTCAATCGCCGCAAGTGGCTTGAGGAGGATATCGAGGCTCGGCGCGAAACCTTCTTCCAGAACACCCAGATCGGTGACACCATCATGGGTGTGGTCAAGAGCTTCACGAGCTTCGGTGCCTTCATCGATCTCGGTGGTTTTGACGGCCTCCTCCACATCAACGACATGAGCTGGGGCCACGTAACGCGTCCCAAGGACTTCGTCAAGAAGGGCCAGGAGATCGAGCTCAAGGTTATCCGGATGGAGCCTGAGGAAAAGCGGATCAATCTTTCCCTTAAGCACTTCCAGGCAGACCCATGGCCTACCTTCGAAGAGCGTTACCATGTCAGCGACGTGGTCCATGGCACCGTGACCAAACTCGCCGAC
>JBMOIK010000381.1:0-4204 GCA_049317365.1 Rectinemataceae bacterium
GCTACCGTGTAGGGTTCCTCTCCCGTAGCGCAACCAGCGTCCCAGACGCGGATTTCCCTTTGATGGGAAAGGGCTGGAATTACGATCTCCTCGATAGCCTTCAAGGCATCCGCGTCCCTGAAAAATGAAGTATAGGCCATAATGAACTCCTAAAGACAAGTATACGCGATTCCTGGCCTGCCATGAAGGGCTTGAGTGACAGGGGCTTAACTTTTGCAAAGCCTTGTGTACATGATCTGAAACTGCAAAATAGGCTTTAGGCTTGACTCCGGCCTTCCCAGGCCTCAAATTGAAGAAGCTGGCGTATGGATTTCCTTGATCCGACACGCAGTTTTTCCCTTACGTTCCGCATGGTCCGCCTCGGGGCGCAAGGCAGGGAAAGGGAACATTGCATGAAATCCTTTCTTCGCGGATGCCATAGCCTGGGTACATGAAAGTCGTTCGGTTTTCGATTCTGTGTGATACGTGGGGAATGGGGTGGTTTGTGTGCCCGGGGATACCTTTCTTGCAAAAAGAGGGCACGCTCAGATGGCGTCCGATGACTTCAGCCCAAGGAAGGGTAGATTCTGATGGAAGGTCTTCCGGCAGTAAGCGATGCCGACTATGGCTATATTTCCGGCCTCCTGTATGACCGCTTCGGCATCCAGTTCGGGAACAAGAAAAAGGTACTCGTCGCGGGGCGCCTGCAAAACGGCTCAGGGAATTGGGCCTTCCCTCGTTTTCGGAATATGTCCGCTTCCTTCAGGGTGACACGACGGGAAAAGAGCTCGTTGAACTTGTCAATCGGCTTACCACGAACCACTCGTACCTGTACCGGGAACGTGAGCATTTCGACTTCCTGACTACCGAGGTACTGCCTTCCTTTGTCGCGAGGGAAAAGCATGGAGCTATGGCTCCCCTCCGCATCTGGAGCGCGGGCTGCGCCGCTGGCGAAGAAGCCCATACGATCGCAATAACAATGAGGGAAGTCCTCGGTTCCGAGTTCAAGCGCCTTGACCCAGCCATTCTGGCGACGGACATCTCGGTCGATGCCCTGAAAGAAGGCCAGATCGGACGCTATCCAGAAGCCCGATTCAGGGAATTGCCCAAGCAATGGCTCAATAAGTATTTCCAGAAAGTGGATGGAGAGATGTGGGAAGCGCTGCCTCCCATTCATGGCATGATCCTCTTCAAGCGCTTGAACCTCATGAACATGCCATACCCCTTCAAGGGCAGTTTCGAAGTCGTGTTCTGCCGTAATGTAATGATCTATTTTGACGGTGTAGCCCGCCAGAAGCTCGTGAACGCCCTGTACGAGGTCATCAACCCCGGCGGCTATCTTTTCATCGGGCATTCGGAAACCCTGCAACGCGGAGAGTCACTTTTCCGCTACATCAAACCCGCCATCTACCGGAAAGAGGTCTGAGGTGGCCAGTCTCAGGGAGCTTGGGCTGGGCGTGATTGCAATCGCCAACCGCAAGGGTGGTGTCGGGAAGACGGTGAGTGCGATCAGTATCGGCGCAGGTCTCGCCAAGCTTGGGCAACGAGTGCTCCTCGTGGATGGCGATCCTCAAGCCAACATGAGTCTCTTTTTTGCAGAAAGCGGGATTGGCGGACGCGATTTCTCGAGCCTTCTCAGTGACCTTGCCGCCGGAAAAAAAGTCTCCCCCGATGGCTATACACGCAAGCGAGTACGTCGCGGCCTGGATTTGCTGGCTGCAGTAGATCCGAAGCTCAGGTTCCGATTCCCTGATGAGGGACTAAAGGCGCTGATCAAACCGCTTTTCGATTTCTTCACCTCTGTGCGAACTAAGTATAACTGGGTTATCATCGACACCTCTCCGTCCCATGGGCCTTTGGAGCGCCTCCTTCTATCAGCGAGCGAAGCGCTCGTCGTTCCCCTGGAGTTTCAGCGCTTTTCGGTGGCGGGATTGGAGACCCTGGTCTCGGATGCTGCAGAATTCTCCCGGGAACAAGGCCGGACTATTCGATTGCATGCGCTGCTCTTTACCAAGGCGGAGAATAATCTGAGTCGCGTCGATGCGTATCGTGAGGTATTTTCGGCATTTCGGGTTCCGGTGTTCGAGATATGCAGGTCAGAATATATACCCAGGGGACTCGAGCGTTCGCGGACCATATGGGAGAGTGCACCGAGGAGCTATGCGGCTCGGGATTACGGTCGTATCATCGAGAAGGCATTCCTTGAATAGAAAGCGATCATGCCGCTAGCGGGCGGCTCGGGACCATGGCCGAACCCACAGGTCCATGATGATGTCGGATGCATCATAGGTTTGGAGCGATAATGGGCAGAAAGAAGGACTGGAGCGACCATGCCCTGCAGGTTGGGATGGCTTTGGATTCACCTGAAAGGGGAAATGACACAGGAGGCTATGAGATCTCGACGGCCTTTGTTGCTCCCGCACGCAGGAAACTGCTAGGCCTCTGGGTGATCCAGGAGCATCTTATTGCTGGTATCTCGTATCTCGATCATTTCATCAGGCAGCAATTAAGGGGATCCGAGTTGGGGGAAGCATCCTATAGCGCCAGCTACGAGTTCAAGGAAGCGATCTGCATCAAGAAAGTCGCGATCGAGGGATTGCTTGCAGCCGAGGGCGGGAACCTGCACTACGAATACCGCACTGCAGTCGTCCTGTCATGGCGTCCCGGCCCCGGAAAGGTTATCATCGTACAGCCTGAAATTGGATATATGTTGAGTTCCCTGGATGGGAATCCAGCCGCATGCAAGGACCTCCCTGGCTCCGGAGAAGAGCTCAGGATTTCCTATCGCTTTGAGGGGAAGGATCTCGTCCTCGAAGAGGGCAATGATCATCGCTTATTGAGGAGAATGTAATGGCTCTAGCTCGCATTCGTGTACTTATCGTCGATGATTCAGCGATTGCGCGGGACTTGATAGAGCGGGGGCTCTCCCGGAGGCCCGAAATCGAGGTTGTCGCCAAGGCCTCTGATGCCTTCTCGGCGCGTGACAAGATTGTCCTGAAATCGCCGGACGTGGTCACCCTCGATGTCGAGATGCCCAAGATGGATGGAATCGAATTCCTGAAGCGCCTGCTTCCACAGTATCCAGTCCCTGTCATTGTGGTATCAGCTGTCACGACCGAAGGGTCCCAGAGGGCTCTCGATGCGCTTAGCGCCGGGGCCGCTGCCGTAGTGGGCAAGCCGCAGGCGGGGGATAGGGCTGGTCTTGAAGCCATGTTGAACGAACTTGCTGACGCAGTCATCGAAGCTTCGAAGATCAAGCTTAAGAACATCCGGGAGCCAGTCGCTCCCAGGGTCCATTCCACAACACTGAAGCGTATAACAGACCGCTTCGTGGTCATCGGTGCCTCTACAGGAGGGACGACTGCCCTTCAGACATTGATTCCCTCCTTTCCTGCCGATATGGCACCAACACTGGTTGTCCAACACATGCCTCCGGTTTTCACGCGCATGTTCGCCGATTCGCTCGGCAAGGTTTCGCGGGTAAAGGTGCGGGAAGCCCAGGATGGCGATGCACTGGAGCAGGGCCTCGTCCTCGTGGGGGCTGGAGATTTCCATATGCGCATCGTCAAGGATGGGCATAAGTACCGGGTGCGGCTTGATCAGGCTCCCAAGGTTTCAGGACACCGTCCCTCGGTCGATGTGCTGTTCCAAAGTGCTGCCCAGGTCATAGGCTCCCGGACCCTGGGATTCCTCATGACCGGCATGGGGCGGGATGGCGCAGATGGGCTGCTCCAGATCAAGAATGCCGGAGGTCGCTGCCTGAGCCAGGATGAGGAGTCTTCGGTGGTCTTTGGAATGCCCAAGGAAGGCTGGGAAAATGGAGCGGCCGAACGCCTTGTATCCCTGGACAGGGCAGCCGACCTGATTCTTGAAATGCTTGCAGAAGGCGTCGGAGAGGGCCAATGGCGACGATAACCCTCGGGGTCGGCGATTGGGCGGTATCAGACAATCCGCAGGACATCATCAAGACCTATGCATTGGGTTCCTGCGTGGGGGTCATGATTTACGATGTCTCGCGGCACATCGCCGGAATGGCGCATATCGCGCTGCCGGATTCCGCGGTCGATCCCGAAAAGGCCAGGAGGCAGCCGGGCTACTTCGCCGATGTCGGCGTTTCCGTGATGATCGAGGAGATGAAGAAACAGGGTGCCACCCGGGCCCATGTCTGGGTGAAGCTGGCAGGCGGAGCGACGGTCATGGATCCCAACGGCATCTTCGACATAGG
>JBMOIK010000382.1:0-4158 GCA_049317365.1 Rectinemataceae bacterium
TTTTCTTTGGTTCGAAGTGGCTGAATTCCATGCTGAAGGCGGCCCGGCGTCATCCATGACGTCGGGGAATGCTTCGCATTCCCCGGACCCCGCAGGCCCGCATCCCTGCGGGCCCCAAGGCCGGGCAGATCCCTGTCAGTTCTTCTTTGGTTCGAAGTGGCTGAATTCCATGCTGAAGGCGGCCCGGCCTTGGCTTACGGATCGCAGCGAGGTGGTGAAGCCGAACATGGCTTCCAGCGGGGCATGCACGTGGATCACTTCGACAGCGGCCTTGGAGTCGGAGCCGTGGATAAAGCCGCCGCGCTGCGACACGAGGCTCATCGCCTCGCCGATGAAATCCTTGGGGCAGGTGATGTCGACCTTCATGATCGGCTCCAGCATGACCGGAGCGGCAGATCGAGCGCCCTCGTCGAAGGCCATGTTGGCACAGGCCTCGAAGGCAAAGGACGTGGCGGTGAGTTCATCATAGTCGATACCAACGAGGGTGACGCCCACGTCCACGGCGGGATAGCCGAACTGGATGCCCGAGCCGAAGGCGTTCGTGAAGCCCCGCTCGATGGCCTCGTAGATCTCATCGGGTACAAGGTGGTTCCTGACGGCCTTGCTGTATTTGTTGCCTGAACCCCGCGCCAGGGGCTCGATGCGCACCGTGATGCCGGCAGAGACCTCCTTGCCTGCCATGGTTTTCTCGAAGCGCTGACGGTGCTCGACTGCCTTCGTGATGGACTCCCGGTAGGTGACCTGGGGATTGCCGACGCGGGCTGCCACCTTGAACTCGCGGATCATCCTGGTTACCAGGACATCGAGGTGAAGCTCGCCCATGCCCCGGATGATGAGCTGGCCGGTCTCCTCGTTCTCGTGGCTCGTGAAGGTCGGGTCCTCGCGGGAGAGTATCTCGAGGGTCTCCTTGAGCTTTTCGCGCTCCGACAGCGATTTAGGTTCAATTGCCACTGAAATGACCGGCTCAGGAAAGTGCATCTTCTCAAGGAGGACCTGCCAGCCTTCGCTCCCCACCGTGTCGCCAGTCTGCGCGTTTTTCATGCCGACTATGACGGCTATGTCTCCCGCCTCGACCTGGTCCACCGGCTCGCTCTTGTTGGCGTGCATCCGGAGGAGCCGTGTCACGCGCTCCTTTTTCTTCTTGTTGATGTCGAAGACGACGCTTGCGTTCTTTATTGACCCCGAGTACATGCGGATGTAGCAGAGCGGCCCTGCCTCGCGGTCGTTCTGGATCTTGAAGACGAGTCCGAGGGGATTGCCCTTGGCCGAACAGGGAACCTCGACCTCCTCTTCTTTTTTCGGATTGAAGGCCCTGGGCGGCGGCACCTCGTCGGGGGCCGGCAGGTAGTCCACGACGGCGTCGATGAGGGGCTGCACACCCACGTTGCGCCTGCTCGCCCCGGCTATGGCGGGTACGATCCGCTGTGCGATACAGGCCTTCCTGAGCTCGGCCTTGATCAGTTCAATTGGCACTTCCCTGCCCTCGAGGTAGAGGTTGGTGATCTCCTCCGACTCCTCGGACAGGGCGTCGATGAGGGCGTCCCGCCTGGCTGCAGCGTCAGCAGCCCGCCCCTCGGCGACGGGCGTCCGGGTCACCTCGTTGCCATCCTCGGAGAAGCGGAGCTCCTCCATCGCGACGAGATCGATGACACCCTCGAATTCGCCCGCGCTTCCGATCGGATAATTGATCGCAATTGGTCGGGCATCCAGCTTGTTCCGCATGTCCTGGAGTACGGCGTCGAAGTCGGCCCCGAGCCTGTCCATCTTGTTGATGAAGGCCAGACGCGGCACATGGTAGCGGTCAGCCTGGTGCCAGACGGTCTCCGACTGTGGCTCGACACCGTCCACCGCGCTGAACACCGCCACCGCCCCGTCGAGGACACGGAGGGACCGCTCGACCTCCGCCGTAAAATCGACGTGCCCAGGCGTGTCGATGATGTTGATCTGGTGACCGCGCCAGTAGGTTGTCGTGGCAGCGCTCTGGATGGTGATGCCGCGCTCCTGCTCCTGGTCCATCCAGTCCATGGTGGCCTCGCCGTCGTCGACCTCGCCCAGGCGGTAGGTCTTGCCCGAGTAATAGAGGATGCGCTCGGTGGTGGTGGTCTTTCCGGCGTCGATGTGGGCCATGATGCCTATGTTGCGGGTTGTTCGGAGATCCATGATGTGCGGCACTCTACACGGAAAATGGGCCTGTTTTCAAGACAAAGCCAGGCCTCATCCTCCCGGGCCGGCTGAATAGGTCCCCGCCCCCTCAAAAATCCGCATGCCTGTCCCTGCGCGGCCAGGCAGGATCGATGCCGGCCGGGGAAAGGTGGCAGGGGCAGCTAGGCCAGTGCCGCCGCCTTGGGGAAGAGGATGTTGTTCTCGAGGTGGACGTGGCGATGGAGATCCTCCTCGAACTCGGCGAGCCTCCGGTAGGCCAGGGTATAGGTCGTACAGGCGTCCGGGGGAAGGGCGTAATTGGCTGAAAGTCGGCCGATCTCATGGGTCGCCGCCCCTATTTCCTCGTGGTCCCGACCAAGGCTGGCCAGCGATCCTGCGATGAGGGCTTTGTCAGCCGGGTTGATCGGGCTGCCTGACTTCCTGGCTTCAGCCATGCGCCTGACCGCGGGAAACAGCACCTCTTCCTCCTCCTTGAGATGACCAATCATGTCAGCGGCGATCTTTGCAAAGAGGCGCGAGATTTCCACAAGCTCTGGATGGTTCAACCCGTGAACAGAGGCGATCTTCGCGGTAGATGCGACAATGGCGGGATCGTTCTCCCGAAGCCAGCTGTGGTGGGTGTTCACGATGAAATCGGCCAGGAAGGGAAGCTCCCAGGCGGCGAAGTTCTGGCTCCTGTCTGCCGGGGTCTGCCTCGCTGATCCGAGATCATCGAGGAGGAGCCTCGGGTCAAGGTTCTTCGCCAGGCAGGCAGCCGAAAGTGTCGCCAAGCCACCACAGCAGTAATCTATGCCATGGTCCTCGAATACCCGCGCGGTCCGGTAATCGTCAGCAACGATCGATCCGACCGTCATATCCAGGGCCTCTGCCCCGATCTCAATTTCGCTTCTTTCCATTCCGCACATCCTTTCAGGCAGCCTTGGCTGCCCTGCTTACATGAAAGCATAACGCAATCTCCTGACCTGAATCGTAACGGGTGTTACAGGAAAGGAATCATGTGGGGCTATCGATGCGGCGGTAGCCACAAGACTGGCAGCTCCTGCCGCGGGACAGTATCCTTCCAGCCATGAGTATCATTCGCCTATCCTTCCTCCTCTTCGCGGCCAGCATCCTCCTTTCGTCCTGCGCCTCCACTGCGGACCTGGCCCGCGCCGCTGCGACCGCCAGAGGTGTCGATCCCGCCCGGCCCTTTTCCCAGAGCGCCTTTGTCGAGTCGGGGGGTATCTCCCTGCACTACCGGCACTGGCTTCCGGAGGGGACTCCGGTCGGGCAGGCCTTCCTCCTCCACGGCTTCGGCTCCTCGACCTTTACCTGGCGCTTCCTTGTGCCCGAGCTCCTGGCCGCGGGCTGGGAGGTGGCGGCTGCCGACATCCCGCCCTTCGGCTATTCGAGCAGGGAAGACACGATCGCCCATCCAGGCTATGACCGGAGCGCCACCCTCTGGGCGGTACCGGAGGCGCTGGGGTGGAAGGACCCAATTGTGCTTATCGGGCATTCGATGGGAGGGCTCTACGCGACGGCCCTGGCCGAAGGGCAGCCTGCCCGTGTTCGCGCAATCGTATACCTCGCCGGGGCGGTGCCAGCCGACGGAAAGAGCGAGGGTGGGGCGCCTCCCTTCGCCTCGCTTTTCGCGGGCTCCCTCGAGGCCCAGCTTCACAGCTGGTCGGGCGTGAAGGACAGCCTCAAGGGCTTTGCGGGCCCCGGGGACCTGATTCCTGACGCGATGGTCGACGGATACGCCGCGCCCTTCCAGATCCCGAATGGAGTGAAGGCCCTCTTCGCGTGGTCAGATGCAAGTGCAGCCCAGGCTCCCGTGCATCCCGCCTCGCTGAAGGTCCCCGCCCTCCTGGTCTGGGGGCAGAAGGATACTGCCGTCCCCCTCGCCGTCGGTGAAAAGCTCGCGGCGGTCATCGCAGGCTCGAAGCTCGTTGTGCTACCCGGACAGGGGCACCTCGTCCACGAGCTCCATCCCGAGCTGGTGAATCCCCTGGTGCT
>JBMOIK010000383.1:0-4129 GCA_049317365.1 Rectinemataceae bacterium
TTGCCGCCGGCAATCCTGGGCTTTTGCCGCCGGCAATCCTGGGCTTTTGCCGCCGCATCTCAGCTCTTTGCCGCCGGTGTTCTACCCGCGAGGGCCTTGCGGCGCTCGAGGATTGCAAAGATGACGAGGGCTACGATCAGTATGACGCCAAGCGTAAAGTTGAAGACATTGCCACTCAAATTGAGGAGAGTAAAGCCCTTGCGAAGGACTCCGATGATGAGGACGCCGATGAGGGTCCCCGACATGCTGCCGACTCCACCGACGATGGAGGTGCCGCCGAGGACAACCGCCGTGATGACCTGGAGGTTGAGGTCGTTGCCCATGCTCGTTTTCGCGGACGACAGGCGCCCGAGGTAGACCATGGAGGCCAGGGCGGCCATGAAGCCCGAGAGCGTGTAGATCAACAAGAGGATGCGTTTGGTCTTGATGCCGGAAAAGATCAGGGCGTTCTCGTTGAAGCCTATGCCCTTGAGATGGCGTCCGAGGCGGCCGCGCGTATAGACGAGATTGAAGACCAGGAAGAGGACAATAAGGTAGATGAACTGGATGGGCACGACACCGAAGAGGAGGGTCGTCGAGATTTTCTTGAAGCCCTCGGGAAAACCGGAGAAGGAATTGACGCCGGCAAGGATCATCGAAAGCCCGCGGAAGAGGCTCATGGTGGCGAGGGTTGTGACGAGGGGCGGAATCTTGGTTCCTGAAATGATCAGGCCGTTGAGGAAGCCGCAGAGTATGCCTGCGACCATGGCCGCGCTTACCGCCAGCGCGAGGTTGCCGGTACCAGCGAAGACAGCGCCGAAGGAGATCGCGCTGAGCTGGAGGATGAAGCCGACGGAAAGGTCGATGCCACTAGTTGTTATGATAAAGGTCATCGCCAGGGCCATGATCCCGATCTCGCCCACGATGGAGGTCACGTCGAAGAGGACGTCTGGGTAGAAGAACACCGGCTCTATCGCCCCGAAAATGAGGATGAGGGCGACCAGGAGGCCGCCCAAAGCTACCTGGTAGGTGATCCTGGGCCTGCGCGAGGCCCTGGCTTTGTTGCTCATGCTCATGCCTTTCGGGCCCGGCCCGCCCGCGTGAATGCGCGTCTCATCCGCTTCCGGAGCTCCGTGAAGTCGGTCACCGTCACGAAGACCGCGATCAGCACGATGATGCCCTGGAGTGAGAACTGGAAGTAATCCTGGAAGCCAAGATAGATCATGGCAATGCTGAGGAGATAGACGAGGAAGGCGCCGAAGACCGCCCCGAGGACCTTCCCTCCCCCGCCCAGGATGCTGACGCCACCGACGACCGCGGCGGAGATGAAGATCATCTCGCGGCCCTGGAAGGCCGAGGGCATGATCTCATTGGCCGTTGTCGCCTTGAGGATGCCCGCCACGCCCAAAAGGAGGCCTTCGACGAGATAGACCTTGATTACGGTTCGGTCGGGGTTTATGCCCGCGTAGATGGCAGCCTGGCGGTTGCCTCCGACAGCGTAGAGGGACTTTCCGAAGCGCGTATTCTTCATGATGTACATGAAAAGGACCGCGACGAGGAGGGCGATGACGAAGATGTAGGGGACGAGGTCGAAGAACCTGCCGCGCCCGAGCCAGGTGAAGTTGTCCTTGAGGTTCTCGACCCAACCCGCATTGGGCAGGAAGGTGGCGTAGAATCCCAGGTGGACCATGTTCATGGCCAGGGTCACGACGATGGAGGGCACCTTGAAGGTCACCGATATCCAGCCATTGAGCCCGGCCAGGCAGATTCCCATGAGGATGCCCGCAGGGATGAAGATCCAGGCTGGCGCTCCAACCTCTGCCAGGGAGCCGGCTGCGAAGGCCACAAAGCCGAGGATGGTCCCTGCCGAGATGTCGATGTTCCCGGTTATGATGACCAGGGACATCGCTATGGCGCCGACGATGGAGGGACTGACGTCGAGCATCATGCTGTAGATGCCACTCTTGGAGTCGAAGTTGGAGCTCAGGGATAGGAAGACCATGAAGGCCACTACCAGGATTCCCAGGATGGCCTCTCGCGTTACCGTGCGTTTTCCACTCATCGCATACCCCTACAAGGCTATTTCCAGGATTTTCTCCTGGCTCAGTTCGGCGCGCGAAAGCTCGCCTCGCTTCAGTCCGCCCTTCATCACGATCACGCGGTCGCTCATGCCGAGGATCTCGGGAAGGTCGCTCGAGATCATGATGATGGATTTGCCCGAACGTGCGAGTGCAGAGATGATGCGGTGGATCTCGCTCTTCGCACCGACATCGACGCCCCGTGTCGGCTCGTCGAGGATGAGGATGCGCGGTTCCATGGCCAGGGCCTTGGCTACTGAGACCTTCTGCTGGTTGCCTCCGGAGAGGTTGTTGACCACGAAGTCCCCTCCCGGGGTCTTGATCGAAAGATCAGTGATGTAGGTATCGCTGATCGTGCCCTCCTTGGCGCGGTTGATTATGCCTGCGAAGCCCGAGATGCGGTGGAGGAGGGGGAGGGTGATGTTCTCTGAAACACTCATGGGCACGACAAGGCCGTATTTCTGCCGGTCCTCGGAAATGTAGACAATCCCCCTCGCCATCGCCCCTTGGTAATCCCTGAAGGTGGCTGGCTTGCCGTCAATGAGGATCTCGCCTGAGTCCCTTTCCGTGAGCCCTGCGAGAGCCAGGGCGAGCTCGGTCCTCCCTGAGCCGGCGAGTCCCGAGAGGCCGAGGATCTCCCCTCGGCGCAGGCTGAGGTCCACTCCTCCGAGCTTGCCCTCCTGCCTGATGTCGCGCGCCTCGAAGATGACCTCGCCGATCTCGACGTCCTCCTTCGGATAGAGGTTGTGGAGGGTGCGGCCGACCATCCAGGACACGAGCTGGTCGCGGGTGACCTTGACGACATCCTCGGTGTGGACGTGCTCTCCGTCACGGATGACGGTCACGCGGTCCGCGATCTGGAAGATCTCGTCAAGGCGGTGGCTGATGTAGAGCATCGACACGCCGTGGGCCTTGAGTTTTCCGATGGTATCGAAGAGGGTGGCGACCTCCCTGTTGGTGAGGGCCGCCGTCGGCTCGTCGAGGATCAGGATGCTCGAATCAAAGGAGAGGGCCTTGGCGATCTCGACCATCTGCTTGGTGGCGACACCGAGGTCGGCGACGCGGGCGTCGAGGTCGAGGTCCATGCCGAGTCGCGAAAAGATCTCCCTTGCCTTTGCCCGCATTGTCGGGTAATCGAGTACCGGCATGAAAGCGAGGCCGCCGAGGAAGGGGCGCACCACCTCGTGTCCCATGAAGATGTTCTCGAGGACAGTCAGTTCGGGGAAGAGGCTCGTTTCCTGGAAGATGATAGCTATACCCTTGGCGTAGGCGTCGTTGGGATTGTGCACTACGAGGGGGGCGCCGTTCAGGCTCATCGTCCCGGAGTCGGGCCGGTAGACCCCGGTGATCAGCTTCATGAGCGTGGATTTGCCCGCGCCATTTTCACCACACACCGCGTGGATCTCTCCCAGGCGAAGCTCGATGGCCATGTTGTCGAGGGCCTTCACTCCGGGAAAGGACTTGCTTATCCCTTCAAGGCGAAGCACGGTTGTTCTGGATTCCTCTGTGTGTGCCGTTTGCATCATCCCTTCCCCGCTTTGGTAACTTCTCGCTACAAAACTATGCCCGACCCGAGAGTGTCGAGCCGGGCATAGCGCAACCGGACGCCGGTAGGTGTCACAGCGCTCCCGGGGAAACCCGGGAAGCGCAGTGTTGAGAGCTTATTTCCTGAACTGGGCCATTCCGCTGTCGGGATTCGGATAGCCACGGAAGGCGTCGATGTTCTTGAGGTTCCAGACGATAGGATCGCCAAGGATGACGACGTTGTTGGCGAGGATCTGGTGCCCGGCCGCCGGGTACTTTACAGAGGTCTTGCCGTCGATGAAGCTGGGGGCCATGGTCGTGCCAGAGAGGGGGGACTTGAAGGTCTTGCCGCTGGGATTCTTGCCATCGAGGACGGCTTTGGCAACGTAGAGCGTGAGGTAGCCGAGGTCAAAGGGCTGCCAGAGGACGACGGCGGACATCTTGCCGGCCTGCATGTCCTTGCGCGAGGACTCGGGGACGGCGACGCCGACGATCTTGATGGCGTCCTTGATGCCGCGGTGGCTGGTGTTGAACGTCGCGATGGCGTT
>JBMOIK010000384.1:0-4117 GCA_049317365.1 Rectinemataceae bacterium
CACGGGCGTCCAGTGCCCTGATGGCGTAGGCGTCATCCGCGGGGATACTGACGCAGGCGGCAAGAACGAGGCTTGCCGATGCAGCGAGAGATAGGATTCCTGCCAGTTTCATGAGGCCCTCCACAGGAAGGATAATGCCCGGCAATTGCCGGTCGCAAGGAATATGGAGTGCGAATATCGATGCGCTCGGGCAGAAAACAGGTGTTTTGTTTGCAAAGCCATGTTACGCTACAATCACTTGGTCATGGAAACCCACCCCAACGCCTCCAAACCCGTGCCTCCTCCCCTTGAGACGATGGGCGAACTCGCGCTGACCTTCATCGGAAGCGGCAGCGCCTTTGCGAAGCGGTACTACCAGAACAACCTCCTCGTGGCGAAGGGTGCCGAGCACGTACTCATCGACTGCGGCGCACGCGCGCCGGAAGCCCTCGACAGGCTGGGTATTCCGATCGTGAAGATCAACCGCTTCCTCATCACGCACACGCACGCGGACCATATCGGCGGCCTTGAAGAGGCAATGCTGATGAATCGCTACTTCGCGAAGAAGCGCGCCCGCATGGTCGTGGCTCCGAGGCTGAGGACAATCCTGTGGAACCAGAGCCTCCGGGGAGGCTCTGCCTGGAACGAGATGCACGACGGCAAGCCCCTCTCCTTCGGGGATTTCTGGATCGAGGACAGGCCGAGAAGGGTTCCAGGCGCCGACAGGGAGCTCATGCTGGTACAGGTCGGAGAACTCAAGCTGCACCTGTTCAGGACCAAGCACGTCCCGGAGGGGGCGCCCAGCTGGAGGGAATCCTTCCCAAGCTACGGAGTCATCATCGATGGCTGCATCCTCTTTACGAGCGATACCCGCTTCGATCCAGACCTCCTCGAATGGGCACTGGCGAATTTCCCCCTGAAGGCCATCCTCCATGACGTGCAGTTTTTCACCGGAGGGGTCCATGCGGGCATCGATGAACTGGGCACCCTGCCCTCCGCCATCAAGGCTAAGATGTTCCTCATGCACTACGGGGACAAATTGCCTGAAATGGCCGACCACATAGCCGAATTGGGTTTTGCGGGCATCGTCGAGCAGTGGAAGACCTACCTATACTGAGTTAACCCTCCTATACTGAGTTTAACCCTCCTATACTGAGTTTAACCCTCCTATACTGAGTTTAACCCTCCTGTACTGAGTTTAACCCTTCGGAAAAACCAGCTCAGGCAAGCCCTTTTTCCACATCCAGGCAAGGTGCCGGGATGTTGAGGATGAAGTGCGCACCGGGTCCCGTCCCGATTTCCACGGACGATCCGAGATCGCAGGCAAGCGATCCGACGAGCCGCATGCCAAACCCGGGGGAGTTCTTCAAGGAAAAGCCGGAAGGCAGTCCGATACCATCATCCATGATCTCGAGCCTGGCCCCGGACTCCGTCTTGATGAGGATGAGCACGATGCGCCCCGCACGGCCATCAGGAAAGGCATGCTTGAAGCAGTCTGTCAGGATCTCGTTCACGATGATGCCGAGCGACATGGCAGGCTGGGATCCGATATGCAGTTCCTCCAGCTGGAGCTCAAGCGAGATGCCGCGTTGCTCCGCGCCGAAACTCTCAGCCAGGTGCGCGGCGATCTTGCCTATGAGCTCCGAAAGTTCGATCGAGGACTGATCCTGGGACCTGGAAAGGAGTCCATAGAGTTCGGCTATCGATTCCACGCGGTTCTGTAGCCTTTGGAGGGTTTCTTTCGTGCGCGGATCGTCGTAGAGGTTCTCCTCGATCTCGATGAGGCCCACCACCGAACCCAGGCTGTTCTTGACCCGGTGGCTGAGTTCCGTGAGGAGGAGCTGCTTTTCAGCGTTGGCTGCCTCGAGCCGGCGCACCTGGGTCTGGGATTCCTGGATGCGATCGCGCAATTTGGCGATGATCCAGGCAAAGAGGAGGTTGTTGGCCAGTCTCATCCCGATGGTCCAGACAAGGGAAATGCCCGAACTGAAATGCCTGCTGCCAGTAATCGTGCCCTCTGCCCAGGCCAGGGTGCTCAGGACGGCAAAGGAATAGCCCCACGGCGAACCGAGAACAAAGCTTCCAAGCCCTATGGGAACCAGATAAAACAGCGAAAAGGAAAAATCACGTTTAGTCACCAAATCCAGAATGAATACACCGATGAAGGACAGGCTGGTCACAGCCAGCCACCACCGCTGGGACTTGTCCGGTAGTTTCGGGAAAAACACTTTCATCATAAGAACATGCCAGCCCTTCGTTGAAATGCAGATTCGAACCACACGGGGGCTCCACTGGAGCCTACGCAAAAATAATATAACACGCTCTAAGGACAAAGCCCTACGACACTGGATCATCCTCCCCTTGCCTTTGGGGCCTCCTCGTCGCTATTTTCCTTAGGAAATCCCACGAGCAACGAGGTTCAACCCGCCATGGCACAGCACCACTTCAAGACAGAGGTATCGAGGCTCCTCGACCTCATCATCCACTCGCTCTACTCGCACAAGGAGATATTCCTGCGGGAGCTGGTTTCCAACTCCTCGGACGCCATAGACAAGCTTCGCTACCTCAGCGTTTCCGACGAAGCCTACAAGGGTGTCAGCCTTGAGCCACGCATCGAGCTGCGCATCGACGCGGAGCTCAAGGTCCTCACGATAGCGGACAACGGCATTGGCATGAGCGAAAAGGAGCTCGAGGACAACCTCGGCACGATCGCCCGCTCGGGAACGAGGAAATTCCTTGAAAACCTGCCCTCTGACGCCAAGAAAGACTCGAACCTCATCGGGCAGTTCGGCGTCGGATTCTACTCGGCCTTCATGGTCGGCTCCGAGATCTCCGTGACCAGTCGGCGAGCCGGCGAGACCACTGCCCACCGCTGGACGAGCGACGGCAAGGGCGACTACAGCGTCGAGCCCGTCGATTACTTCGAGGTCTTCCCTGGCGAAGCCAAGCTCCAGGGAACCCTCGTGAAGATCGTCCTCAACGCCGAGGGTGAGGAATACACGAGCCGCTGGAAGCTTGAGGAGATCCTCAAGAAGTACTCCAACCACGTAGCCTGGCCCATCCACCTCGTGTCGATGGAGAACGAGTACGACGACAAGGGCAAGGAAAAGGGCAAGAAGGCCAAGGACGAGCAGGTGAACGCCGCGAGCGCGCTGTGGCGGAGGTCCAAGTCCGAATTGAAGGACGAGGATTACATCGAGTTCTACAAGGGCTTCTCCAGCGGCTTCGGGGGCTTTGACGAGGAACCCCTCCACTGGATACACACGAAGGCGGAGGGGACCCTCGAGTACTCGAGCCTCTTCTTCATCCCGAAGAAGGCACCCTTCGACCTCTACCGCGCGGACTACAAACCCGGCGTCAAGCTCTTCGTGCGCCGCGTCTTCATCACCGACGACGAGAAGGAACTGCTGCCGGTGTGGCTGCGCTTCATCCGCGGCGTCATCGACAGCGAGGACCTCCCCCTCAACGTAAGCCGCGAGATACTGCAGCAGAACCGCGTGATGGCCCAGATCCGCGCCGCCAGCGTCAAGAAGATCCTGGGCGAGCTCGGCGACCTGGCCAAGGGCAACACCGAGAAATACAACCAATTCATAGGGGAATTCAACAGGCCCCTCAAGGAGGGCCTCTACTCGGATTTCGCCAATCGCGAGAGCCTTCTCGGCCTGGTCCGGTGGAAGAGCACCGCTGTCGAGGGATGGACCAGCTTCGCCGACTACAAGGCCAGGAAGAAAGACGAGCAGAAGGCCATCTACTACCTCTCCGGAGGCGACGAGGACCGGCTCCGCAAATCGCCCCTCCTCGAGGTCTATAAAAAGGAGGGCATCGAGGTCCTCATCTGCCCGGACGAGATCGACGAGATCGTCTTAGGCTCCCTCGGCAAGGTCGCGGAACTCGATCTCAAGGCCATCAACCGGTCGGACGCTGACGCCGACCTCGCGAAAAACGACAAGCCGGAGGATGGCAACCTCGCCAAGAAGGCCTGCGAGCGCGCCAAGAAGATCCTGGGCGATGCCGTCAAGGACGTCCGCCCCTCCAAGCGCCTCGCCGACAGTCCCGCCTGCGTGGTGCTTGACGGCGACGATCCCTCGGTCAAGCTCCGCGAGATGTTCCGCGAGATGGGCAATGAGATGCCTGAAAT
>JBMOIK010000385.1:0-4051 GCA_049317365.1 Rectinemataceae bacterium
GTCACCCGAGGCGACGGCACGGCCGTTGGCGGCGAAGGGAAAGAGACCAATGCTGACATTCTCGCAGCTTGTCCGAGCCTCGGCTTCGGTGAGTCCCACGGAGGCGGCCTCCGGGCTCCCATAAACGACTGAGGGAACCAGGTCGAGTTCGGCCCTGCGGGGATGGCCCAGGGCGGTATGCGCGGCAGCCTCCCCCATCTCGAAGGCGGCATGGGCCAGCATCCTGCGTCCGTTGAGGTCGCCCGGAGCGAAGACGCCAGGAAGGTTGGTGGCCATGAAATCATCGACGATGACGCGGCCCCGATCCACCTCTACCCCGGAATTTCCCAGGCAGGAGAGGTCGGGCCTGCGGCCAACTGACAGGAGGGCGAGCTCAGCTTCGACGCGCGTGCCGTCGGAGAGCGCGAGCGCAAGACCAGCGCCGCTGTCATCGATGCGACTGACCGAAACGCCGAGGTGGATCGTGATCCCACGCTTTTTCAGGGCTGCGGCCATGGCCTTCGAGAGCTCTTCTTCCATCGTCGGAAGGAGGCGCTTTTCCAGCTCGACAATGGTCACCGAGCTTCCGAAGGCCGAAAGGATCTGGGCGATCTCCACCCCGATGACCCCGCCTCCGATGACGACCAGGCTTGAGGGAACGCGGTCGAGGGCCAGGATGTCCTCGGAGAGCAGGACTCGGGGCGAGTCTCCTCCTGGGATGGGCAGCCGCGTGGAAACCGAGCCGCCAGCGAGGATGACCGAGGGCGCGCGCAGCGTCCCCGAGCCCTCGACCTCCACCCTCCCCGATTCGAGCAATACTGCGTTTCCCCGGACGATGTCGACCTTGCGGGACTCGAGGAGGGCCTTCACGCCGGCGGTGAGCCTGCGAACCGCCTGGTTCTTGCAGGCGAGGGCCTTCTTCATGTCGAGCCTCGGTGGGCTGTCCAGGATGAGGCCCCGGGAAGCCCATTCGCGGGAAGCGAGGATGGCCTCGGCCGTCTGGAGGTAGGACTTTGTGGGAATGCAGCCGCGATTGAGGCAGGTGCCGCCAAGGACATCCCGCTCGGCCAGGACGACCCTCGCACCAAGCTGGGCCGCGCGTAATGCTGCTACATAGCCGGCCGGTCCGCCGCCCACCACGATAAGGTCATATTCGTCGCGCATCGGGCTTCCTTTCGTCCAGCGTGGAGGGCCTGAAAACGTCTTACAGGATCAGGATGAGAGGCGCCTCGATGAGGTCCTTCACCGAGACCAGGAAGGCCGAGGACTCTACCCCATCCATGGCGCGATGATCGAAGGTGAAGGAGAGATGAAGCATCCTGCGCTGCACTGGCTGTCCCCCTGCTCCGAGGACGAGCCTCTCCTCGAGGGCTCCAACTCCAAGTATTCCCACCTGGGGCTGGTTGATGATGGGCGTGAAGGAAGTAATGCCGTACATCCCGATGTTGGAGATCGTGAAGGTCCCGCCCTCGAGTTCGTCGGGACGGAGCCGCCTTGCCCTGGCCCGTTCGGCAAGATCCTTCGACCTGAGGGCCTGTTCCGGCAGGGAAAGCCGGTCAGCGTCGCGAAGGGTCGGCACCTGGAGCCCGGCATCGGTAGCAACAGCAAGTCCGATGTGGATGCCACCCTTCAGGATTAGGCCGTCTCCATCGACAACGGCATTGGCACGGGGATTGGCCAGGAGGGCCTTCGCACAGGCCCGCACAACCAGGTCGTTGAGGCTGACCTTGAGATTGCCGCTAAGACTGCCTGCGGCGTTGATCCGCTCGCGGGCTGCGAGGAGTTCTGTAGCATCGGCGACCGTGAAAATGCTCACCGAGGGGATCTCGGCATGGCTGCGCGTCAGGCGCTCCCCGGTTATCCGCTGGATGGCCGTGAAGGCCAGGCGGCGGTCTTCGCGTGGCAGCCCGGTGGGAGGCTGGTAGGTCGCTGTGGGCCTGGATGGCGAAGCCTGGGGGGCCTTCGCCATAGCTGCGGCAGCGTCGGCGCTGCGCGCGCGGCTTCCATCCCCGCGGGCAAGCGTCGTCGGATCAAGGCCAGCGGCCTGGGCCATGCGTGAAGCGAGGGGAGTGGCGTCTCTACGGACATGGCGCAACACATCCTCAGCATTGATTGGACTCCCCAGGCTGGAGGGGATGGAAACGAGTTCCATGCCTGCCTCGGAAGCCAGCCGTCGGGCAGCCGGGGTCGCGGCAACTCTTCCATCGCTGCTGGATGCCCGCACTACGGCATCGGACTGGGCCTGCGTGTGGGCAGCCGCCTCGGTGGCGGGCACTGCCACCGAAGAAAGAGCCTCGGGTACGCTCTCCCCAGCCTTCCCTATCCAGGCAATTGTCTGGGTTACCGGTACATGCTCGCCCGCCTGCCGGACAATCGCGATGAGGGTTCCATCGAGCTCGGCTTCGAGGTCCATGATGGCCTTGTCGGTTTCAATCTCGGCGATGGCCTCGCCGCTTTTTACCTCATCACCGACCTTCTTGAGCCAGGCAACAAGGACTCCCTCCTCCATGGCCATGCCCGCCTTGGGCATGATCACCTTGGTGGCCATCAGGATTTCCTCGCGCAGAGCCCGCGAAGGGCTTCGGCAATACCGGCCGTCTGGGGAACAACGCTATCTTCGAGGCTCCGATTATAGGGAATGGGAGTATCCTGTCCGCAGCAGCGGCGCACCGGTGCATCCAGGTAGAAGAAGGCTTCGCTGTCGACGATGGTCGCCACGATTTCCCCGCCTACCCCGCCGGTCTGGCAGGCCTCGTGGACAACGAGTACGCGACCGCATTTCTTCGCGGCCCGGATGATGGATTCCCTGTCGAGGGGTGCAAGGGTACGGAGGTCGATGACCTCTGTCTCGATACCCTCCGCCGCGACAAGGGCGGCGGCTTCGAGGCAGCGCCCGACCATGCGGCCATAGCTGATGACCGCGACGTCCTTCCCCTCACGACGGACGGCTGCCTGTCCGAAGGGAATCGTGTAATCTCCCTCAGGAACCTCTCCCTTTACACGGTACAATAATTTCTGTTCAAGAAAGAGGACAGGATTCGAATCCCTGATGGCGGTCTTGAGGAGACCCTTGGCGTCCGCTGGCGTCGATGGAGTCACGACCTTGATCCCTGGCGTATGCACAAACCAGGCTTCGAGACTCTGGGAGTGCTGCTCAGCAGCACCGGTCCCCGAACCGGAGGGAGCACGGATGACGAGGGGCACGGTAAACTGGCCTCCGAACTGAAAGCGGACCTTGGCCGCCTGGTTGACTACCTGATCCATGGCAACGGCAAGGAAGTCAGAGAACATGATCTCGACGACAGGACGGAGGCCTGCCATCGCCGCCCCCACTCCACAGCCCACGATGGCCGTCTCCGAGATAGGCGTGTCGCGGACACGCTCAGGTCCGAACTCGGCAAGCATGCCCTTCGAGACTCCGAAGGCGCCGCCATAGATTCCGATGTCCTCACCGATGAAGACAATTGAATCGTCGCTCCTCATTTCCTCGGACAGGGCCTCGCGGATGGCCTCAGCATAGGTTATTTCGCGCATCGCCTACTCCTTCAAACCGCGTAGACGTCGCGGAGGGCGTCCTCGACCCGGGGTTCCGTGCTTGCTTCGGCGAATTCGACTGCCCGCGCCACGTCCGCAGAAGCCCTCTCATCCAGGGCATCAAGCTCAGCGCTGCTGAAACCATTGGTCTCGACAAGCTGCTTCCTGAACAGAAGGATGGGATCGCGCTTTTTCCAGCCCTCCACCTCTTCCTTGCTGCGATAGTTCTGGGGATCGCTCTTGGAATGTCCCATGATCCGGTAGGTATTGAGCACGAGGAGCATTGGCCCCTCACGCTTCACATATTCCTTGGCTTCGAGGGTCGCCTCGTAAATGGCCGTGACATCGTTTCCGTCCATGGCCTCGCCCCGGATTCCGTAGGCCTTGGCCCGGATCGAGATATCCTCGATGTTCATGTGCGATCCTATATGGGTCGACATTGCATAATAGTTGTTCACGCAAACAAAGAGGATGGGAAGCTTCCAGACTGAAGCGAGATTGAGGGCTTCGTGGAAGGCTCCCTCATTGGTGGCCCCAT
>JBMOIK010000386.1:0-4031 GCA_049317365.1 Rectinemataceae bacterium
GTTCCGAAGCGATCTCGGAACACCTGTTCTCCAAGCGCTTTGCGCTGCCTTGGCCCCCGCTCGCGCTCAAACTGCCATTCGGCAAGAAGTCCCTCGTCGCCAGGTTTCCCGACGATGACGAGGTCCCAGAGGACAAAGTCCTCGGGCAATCCAATGATCTTGGCTGCCTTGGGGGCCGAAAAGCCCGCGATGGGATGGGCTATCAGACCCTCCTCCGTGGCCTGCAGCATGAGGGCCATCTGGGCCAGGCCGAGGTCAAAGGAAGCGTAGTCCCGGCCCCCGTCCATGCGGCAATCGAGGGAGGGCTTGGTCGCAAAGGCTATGATCACCGGTGCGCGTGTCGCCCACTTGTTCCCCTCGCTCAGGGTAGTCCGTAGCTCCTCGAGCGCCGTACCACTGACGACAACCAAGCGCCAGGGCTGGTTATTGAAACAGGAAGGCGCGAGCCGGGCAGCCTCCACGAGCCTCCCCAGCACTTCATCGTCAACAGGATCGGCAGCGATAGCCCGACGGGCGTGCCGCGACTCAAGGACTCCAAGCAAGGACATGCATTCTCCTCCAGAAACTATGATTCTTGTCTTCATGATACGAACTTGGCCCCAACAAGGCGAGCCCATCCTTGCCACCCCCCATGCCAGCATGCTACAAAAAAGCTTCGGGTGCTTAGCCCAGCTGGTTAGAGCGCCTGCTTTACACGCAGGATGTCGGGGGTTCGATTCCCTCAGCGCCCATCATACAGCATAAGGAAATAGCTACAAGGTCAAGCGAAAACGGAGGCCGCCAATTGTGGAGGTAACACCCTATTGAGGCTCCCGAACCGGGCATATGCCGACAACCTATAAGAAGAACGATAGATATGTGCATTATTCTTGACATAGGTTGGCATAAATATAAGACTTAAATATATTCGGTATAGAGGATGGCCAAAAATGACCCGAAACATCAGTTACATTTGTTTGGGTTTCCTTTTCGTTCTTGCAACGGGATGCACCCATTCATTCGCCCAAGAGCAGCCTGAACTAGGGAACCTCATAGTCGAGATACAATCCCTTGACACCAGCGCCCGTACCATTTTGCCACCAGACGTCGACACGACGGTCACGACCTACACCCTCTCGTGCTCGGGACCGCTCCGCTCGACGATCGCGGCCACGACGCAGGCATCGAGCAGCTTCAGCGCCATGTCCATCGCAGCAGGAGCCTGGACCATTACGGTGAAGGGGAACAACGCCGCCGGGACGATCATCGCGCAGGCGAGCGCGTCTGTCACCGTTCCAGCGGGTGGGACCGCAAAGCAGACCATCCAGTTCGCCCAGGTCGGTGGGACGGGAACCCTTGCGCTGACCGTGAGTTGGCCATCGGGGACTTCTGTCGATGCAGCTGTTGCAACCCTGACGCCCGTGGGTGGAAGCGCGGAAGACATCGACCTGACCATTTCGGGCAACCAGGCGGCTACGACGGTCGAGCGAGAGGCTGGATCCTACACCCTTATCGTGAATCTGAAGAAACTTGGCCAGCCCCTCGTGCCGCCCAGGCTCGAGGCGATTCGCCTCTATTCGAGCCTGACTTCGGCGGGGACCGTCGCCTTTTCGGTTGCGGATCTCGCGGATGCCGGGACCTCAACCACACCCTCATTCAGCGTTGGCTCTGGAACCTACGAGTTGGCCCTCTTCTTCCAATTGCTTTTCTAGTTCATTTGAAACAGCCTCTTGCCATTCCTTTGGAAGCCCGGTCTCAAACTCACTGCGCGCAGCTTCTGGACGATTGAAAACAAGGAAGATACCATGGTCACCAGGCAGGAGGCCATTACATGTCGCTCAAAGCGGAAAATGGAACAGACCTCCAGCTGCAGCCTCTGCGATCCATCGCAGTCGTCCATTTCTCAGGTACCGGAGGGGCGCGCCTTGTGGCTCAGGCTTTCGAGGAGGACCTTCTACAGCGCGGGATCCAGGTAGCTCCCAAGGCCCTCGACCGTTCCGAGGCATCGGATCATGCATCGGATGAGGATGCGCTCGTCGACAGCGCGGAAGCGCTCATCCTGGTTTTCGCCGTGCATGCCTTCGACGCACCAGATCCCGTCTATCGATGGGTGGAAGATGCCCACGGTGGAGGCCGACGCACGGCTGTCATTTCAGTGTCCGCCGGGGGAGAACCCTGGCCCAATACCGGCTGCAGGCAAAGAGTCATCTCTGCCCTCGAGGGTCGGGGCTTCGTGGTCAAGTATGAAAAGATGATGGTAATGCCCTGCAACTGGGTCGTTGCCATCCCCGATGGACTTGCTGCCCTTCTCGTCCGTGCCCTTCCCTCGAAGGCAGCCCTGGTGCTCGACCACTTCCTCGCCGGGGAAACCCGCCGCAGGCCCGGAAGGATGAGCCGGTCGCGGGCCTTGATCTCGAAGCTCGAAAAGCTCGGCGCCCGCAGATTCGGAAGCCGGGTCGAAGTCTCCGAAGCCTGCACTGCCTGCGGATGGTGCGAGCGGAACTGCCCGGTGGTCAACATCCTCCTGGTGAATGGAAAACCGGTCCTCGGAAGCGATTGCGTGATGTGTTTCCGCTGCGTCTACGGCTGCCCGCACGGCGCCCTCAAGGTCCATGATTTCCAGGTTCTACGGGAAGGCTTCAGCATCCCTTCAGCCATGAAACGCATGCAGGGCCTCGAAGCCCTCCCTCCTGAAGCCTATTGCAAGGGTCCGCTCTGGGCGGGAGTGCTTTCCTACCTGGGCGACCGGGACGGCTATTGAGTCGAAGCGAATAGTTAGTCAGACCTCAGCCTTTTGTCGGAGCCCTGGGACTTCCTTCCACCTCGCTTCAAGGACTGTAGACACGTTCCGCGTCAGCGCGGATCTCGGATTCGTCCATAAGAACCTTCTTGAAGCGGCGCTCGGCGAAAAGGATGGCCTGATCGGCATAGTGCGGCGATTCGGGCCTCGAGGTAGCGCTGCCGAACTGGTGGATGCTCTGGGAGTCAAGGCCGCCCTTTCCGTCCCAGCGCACCATCATGATGTAGCAGTCGCCGTTTTCGCCAATCATCGTGCCGTTTTTCTGCGGCATTCCATAGACCGCCCGGATGACATCGGGAGCCCCGTCGAGGGGGAGATTGGTGCCGCCGCGCACGAGTCGGTTGACCTGTCCCCATTCGGGATCGATGCGACCGAAGTTGGCCACGAGGAGACCGAGGGCCTCACGGAAGGCTGCGACGACCTCGGGGTAAGGCAGGGGAATAGAGGTCAGCCGCGAGATCGAAAAGCCTTCATGCTTCATATAGAGCTGCCCCAAGGTGAGGATGGGCAGGGCAGTGGCTCGATTGCCAGAGTCGGAGCCCAGGTTCCAGGAAGCCAGGAGCTCGCGGCCCTTCCGCTCAAGCTCGCTCGAGAGCGACTCGTCTGCCGCCAGAAGGGATACAAGCCGCGCGACATCGGACTTTTCCGAATACTTCATATCAAATTTAAATGCGAAGAATTTCTCGTAGGAGATGCCTGCATCATCAGCGCCGAAAAGCTCGCGTGCCCGAAGTGCGCGGTTCGTCATCCAGGTCTCGATGCCCAGGGTCTTGGAGTAGTCGGACTCCGCAGGGTTCCCCGGACCGGTGGTGGTTTCGAAGGGCGAACTGTTGCAGCTCTGGATAAAGCCGGAGGGCGGGTCGAGAACCATGGGCATCCGCTCGAAGGGAAGGTACTCGGTCCAGAGGGTCCGCGAGGTCGTGCCATCCAGCTTGCCCTTCCAATTGTAAGCTTCATCGCGGATCGGAATATGTGCGTTGTAAAGGTAGAAGATCCTTCCCTCCGAGTCAGCGTAGCCGATATTGAAGCAGGGCAGGGCCTGGGACTCGACGGCCTTCCGCCACTGCCCGAAATCCTGCGCCCGATTCATGCCGTAGAGTTCCTCGATGACATCGATCCTGTCGAAATTCGAAAAGCGTATTGCGTAGGTGCCTGTCTCGGTCCTGAGCGCCGGTCCGTACACAGTCCTCAGAATGGTCTTTTCAACGGGCCAGACGAGGGGGCCGAAGACCTTTACACCCAGGGTAACCTT
>JBMOIK010000387.1:0-4021 GCA_049317365.1 Rectinemataceae bacterium
TTATCACGTTGCCCTTGAGCGCCACAACCATCATGTTCACGAGACGCTTCTGCGATTTCACGCTCCCCAACATTGGTTTGAGTGCCTCGATAATTGCTCCGGCTCCCCATATTTCGAAGAAGTCCCAGAGCCCGTCATCGGGATTACGGAGGTGCTCGACCAACTCCTCAGGCTCGGTTTGGATTACCTTCGCGAACTCGAAGAAGCTCTCGATCGCCTTTCCTCCCGCAGTGACAAAGGGCTGACCTGGATTCAGGGTCAGGGCAACTTGCCTGAGCGCCTTGTCCTTGGCCGTTTCCCCAAGGTTCTCCTTTATGTCCCCTACCTTCATCGCCAGGTCCTGGTCGAAGGCGGCAAGCCAGCCTTCGATGACACCCCGGAAAAGCGCTTTCTTCCCAGCCTCGGGACTCACGAGCAGGGCTTCGGCGACCTTCGCAAGGCTCGTCAGTTCCTGCCCTTCGAACTTGTAGGGTGGAACTTTGATTTCTGGACGCTGGCTGTAGACCGGCACGTCCTTTCCATCAAGCCAGTCCTGCACTTGTTCGTAGCCCCAGCGCTTGTCGTGCTTATGTGTGAGAAGCCCCTTCAAGAGCGTTTTCATCTTATCGCTGAAGTCGGCGCTCTCGTCCCTGGACAGGAGGTCATCGATGATCCGTCCCTCGATAGTGTCCCGGCTTACGTGGTTCGGGTTCCTGCCCTCGAAGGCGACTGTCCCCGTCATTACCTCCCACACGGTGATCCCCAGGGCGTAGTAGTCGACCGGACCCTTGATTACCCCTGAGTAGACTTCAGGCGCGGCGTAGCCCTCCGTGCGGTTCAGGTTCTGCGTCAGGCGCGAGCTCAGGCGCGCCTCCATGTCCAGCTGGGAGCTGATCCCGAAGTCCCCGATCACAAAGTCCGACCCGTCTTCATTGCGGTAGAAGATGTTCGCCGGCTTGATGTCGCGGTGGATGATCCCGGCTTCATGGCAAGCCTTGAAGGCGTTTGAGACTTCGCGGACCATCTGGGCGGTCTCTTCCTCGCTCAGGGGGAGGTAGCGGTAGCCGCTTGCGTCCCGGCTGTCGATGGCTCCACCAGCGGCATACTCCATCGCCTCGAAGAAGAGGTTGTTATGGCGTCCGGTGTCGAGGAGCTGGATCACGTCCTCGTGCTTCCAAGACAAGAGGGTTTTGACAATCTCGTCCTTGGGCTTGAAGTCGGGGCTGCGGTAGTACTTGATGACGCCGGTGTGGCCGTCTTTTTTGGCCATGTAGAGTTCGGCTTCTCCGGAGTTGACGGGGATCTTGCTCTCGATCGCCCAGCCTCCGATGAAGTCGCCCTTGCGGAGGATGCCGCCGAGGAAGGTGGCTTCGTTGGGGGTGATCGAGCCGGTCTGGGGGATGGGTTGGCGGATGGTGTCTGACATGATGTCTCCTCAGGTTTTTTCCGATCGAGCTATGCAGTAGGGATAGTGCCCTCGTCTGTTCTTGCCGTCAATGACATCGAAGAAGAGGGCCAAGATCGCGTCGCCAGGGACCAGTACCAAAGAGCTTCGGGGACCGCTTTGAGCCTGCGAAGAGCGGCGTATTGATCGGGGAAGGCAAGGGTGCGGAGTGATTCGATCTTGGTCTGGTCGTAACGCAAGGCATCGAGAGGCATTCCGGAATTCAGCGCTTGCGTGAGCAGGGCTGCCTTTGCTGCGGCTATTTTCATGTCTTCGCGTCGGAACCTGGTTCCAACAAGATGACTTTCCAGTTGCCTTCGGCCGATTTCGAGTTGTTCGCAGCGACCGTCCGTCCGTGCACCCTTCAGTCCCACCTGGGCAATGCAGTAGGCGGTATCAAAGGCATCTTGCAGGGCTTGAGCCTTGGTGAAGTTGCCTCCTCGGTAGCCATTCTCCGCAGCAAAGATCGCCTCATAGGCCGCAGCTACCTCGGCAAGGTCGTGGGCGGCATTGAATAGCTCGCCGATGTCAAAGAGCTGCTTCATGAACTGCATGGAGTTGCGCTCATCGAGCGGGATGCCGGTCGTCTCGGGGCCGAATGCCGTAAGCTTGTCGCCAAGGAGCCCTTCAATAGTTGGCACCATCAGGCTTGTGTCGCCCTCGATAAAAGCCTTCCGCAAGGCCACGGACTCGACTTTCGGATAGAGATTGCGTTCATGTACGACATCGAGGAGGACGAAGGGTGCCGGGTTCCGCACGTCAAGAGACTCATAGTAGAACTTGAAGTGCCGTCGGGCGGGGACTCGATGTGCTCCCCGGTCATCCTCGGCTACCTGGACAAAGGGTTTCGTACGGCCAACTTTGGCAAGCAAGGAGTCGAGCTCGACCAATGGCAGCTCACAGATGATATCGGCATCGATCGAGAGGCGGCGAAGGCGGGGAAGCCTGAGAAGCAGGCTTCATCTATGATGCCGGCAGAGGATGGTACTCGGCTCTGGCTGAGCCAGTTGTCCTCGATTCAGCTCCGGTGCGGGAATTGGAGGAGACGCTCCGACAAGAGTTTCCTCTTGTTGGCTTTTCCTGCTGGTCGACTGCTGAGGTCCAAGCTGCGATGCACCACCTCCTTGGAACCTTCGTGAGTTTCGTGATGGTTGAAGCCGATGCCATGGAGCCGCTTTATAGCTTTCTTCAAGATGCGGGATGGGATGCGTGGCTCAATCCGCGCGGCAGGGAGGCGGAGCGCTTTGCCCCAGGTGAGCGGACGGTGGTAATTCGCCGGGCGAGCAGCAAGACACCGGCGAAGGAGTCCAGAGCGCCCATCGAGCAGCTTCTTGTGGACCTGTATTTTGAAGTTCGAGCCCTGCGGCTTATGTCGGAAGAGAATTTCCGGCTTATGGTGGCCAATCTTGCCGGAACACGGCGCATCAGGATGGCCCTCTTGCTCAGCTACGCTGCCGGTCGCAAGGTAAAACCTGCAGATCTGCTTGGCAAGGAAAACACACTTATTCCACCTAATCAACATAGGCGGAATAAGTCCATAGAAGGAAAACCAAATGATTGACGGCAAATGCTTTACAAAGGAGTGGCAATCGCAAAAACGCAGCGAATTGGGGATCTGCGACCCCATCCTGTTGGAAAAGTCAATCCACGCCTTTGCACTCGTAGATGCGCTAGCCAGCCATGGCCTGGACTTTGTCTTCAAAGGTGGTACAAGCCTTCCGCCACGAGTTCATGCAGGTAGCCGATGAGGGTTCTCCTAAGCCCAGGAATGCCGCGCCTAGTGAGGAATTGCTGGATATGGGTTATCGAAAAATAGGGCGCCTGTTCGACTAGCATGGGGATGCAGATTTCACGGAGGGTTGGCTTCAGGGCGGGGGTCACGGTTCTTTTCATGTACTCCTTCCTGGGAGGGGGTGAAGGGGCGCCTTCCGAATACACACTCTCTGGACACTCATTAAGACGGGGATCTGCAAGTTGTTGTTAGCGCTAGTTGCCTTGTCTTTCCTGGCCATGTAGAGTTCGGCCTCTCCGGAGGTGATGGGGACCTTGATCTCGATCTCTCCGCCACCGATGAGATCGCCTTTCCTGAAGATGCAGCCCGTGTGAGTCGCTTCATTTTGGATCGACGCGCCGGGTTTGGGAAAGGTTTGGCGCATTGTGTCGGACATCGTAGTTACTCCAAATGAGAAAAGGCGAGACCGATAAAATCATAAATGAATCCATTCATTTATATTGTCTTTCCTTATTACCTCAATGCAATTTATGCCTTTGTAGAGTACCACAATAGGAAAGTAGGCATATGTAGAAAATAACTTAAATATGGAGATTTTATAATAACGTCCCCGATTTAATTTTTCATGCAACCCGTTCCCATAGATTATCATAATTCCTAATTGGTACTTGAGGTTTCCATTGCTTCTGTGGCAATAGCATGCCAGCTTGCGCAGGTCTTTCCAAAGATCTTTCAAACAGCATTTTTCTATATTCTTGATTTCAATAGCGAGCAAGTCATCCGCCGTTGTTTCGGTATTATGCAATAAGATATGTAACTATTCAGGTCCCCGCAGCCAAAGAAATCGTATTTAGGGGCTGGACTCT
>JBMOIK010000388.1:0-4006 GCA_049317365.1 Rectinemataceae bacterium
AGCAGCAGATGGGCTTCGGTCTCCTTGCGTTCGGTGACGTCGGAGACCACGCCGTCCCAGAGGACGTCCCTGTTGCCCTGGATCTCGGGATTGGACTCCATGCGGATATGGCGCTCCACCCCTCCCGCAAGGATCCTCCCCTCCCAGAGGAAGCGCTTCGCCAGGCGGAGCGACTCATCCTGCACGGCAAGAAAGGAGGGAAGGTCCGAGGGATGGATGAAGTGCATGTAGGACTCAGGGCCGGTAATGCTGGCACTCGATGAGAGCCCGAGCACCTCGCGGAACCTCGGACTCACATAGCTGAAGCTGTACCCTCCCTCGGGGCTCGTCCTGAGCATATAGAATCCGACCGGAATGTTCCGGGCGAGGCGATCGTAGGCATGCTGCGATTCGGTGAGCCTTTCCTCGGTGGCGCGGCGCTCATTGATCTCGTCCCTGAGCCTCGTGATGCCATCCTCGATGCGCCGTTCCATGGCCAGGAAATCCTGTCGCATCGCCTCGATCTCTCGTATGGAGGAGGGACGCATCCTTCCTCCATCACTGGCCTTTTCCCCACCGGCCACCGCCGCCGCGAAAGAGGAGAACTGCCGGGTGCGAACCACGATGTAGGAGGTGCTGAAAATGCCGACAAGGGCGAAGAGGACCGTGGACAGGAGGGCAATCAGCGCGAGCCTGGTCAGGTTGCGCTCGAGGGGAGCGGTGTAGGCACGCTTGGGGAATACCGAGACTATACGCCAGCCTAGGTCAGCCGGCTCGGACAGGGTCGAGGCGAGGGCCAGGAAGGCCTTGCCGCCGATGGTGAAGGTGTAGGTCGATGTGGATTCCTTCGAAGCGATTTTTTCCGAGGCCATTGCCACCACGGGATCGCGGCTATCCTGGCCGCGCATCCTGGCGGGGGCATCTTTCCCCTGCGGACTGAGAAAGATGGTGGCATCTCGCGGGGATGCGATCAGGAAACCCTTCCGGTCGATGAGGAAGTTCACGCTTCCGTCCTCCCGGCCCAGACCCTCCAGGAAGGTCCGTATCTGGGAAAGAAAGAGGTCCACCGACACGACGGCGATCAGCTTGCCCTCTTTGTCGAAAACCGGCCGGGCCGCGGAGATGGCGGAGTCCTGCCCGGAGAACAGCGCAAATACATCGGTCCAGATCGAGCTTCCCCTGGCTACCGCGGCTCCATACCAGGGGCGGGTGCGCGCGTCGAAGAAGGGGAGCGTCAACAGGGTTGCCACCTTGGATGAGGAGGCATCGATGGCGCTTTTCACAAAGGGTCCGGCGGCAAAACCAGGGGTTTCGATGACATATTCCTGCCCCCCCGGTCCATCGCGGCCGGAGTCCACAAGGCCCCCTGCCGGACTTGCCACGTAGGTGCTGGAGATGAGCGGACGGGAACGCATGATGGCGATCAGATGGGACTCGATGCCAGCGGGATCGGAGACCCGGAGATGCCCCTGGGCCAGGTCCTCGGCGTTGGAATCATTGACGGTGCGGGCTGTCAACAGAAAACCGGTAACCCGGTCGGCAATCCGGCTGTTCACCTGGACGAAGAGGCTTTCCGTGGCAAACCGCAGTGCCTCACGGCTGTCGAAGTACATCAGGGCCCCGACCACCGAGACCGCGACGACCATCGGCACAACCGTAAACAGGATCAGTAGACCTCGTAGACCAAACACACGCCCCGTTTTCAGAGTCGTGCCCATATCACCGTGTTCCGGTGGGAAATTTCATTCGCATGCTTCAGTATCCATCTTCCAGCCAGGCAAATTCCAGTATCCGGGAAGGGAATAGCCTGGGCCTCAGCATTCCTGGAAGCCCACATCGAGGCGTGGCAGGTCGATCCGGGCGACCCGCAGCGCAAGCCGCCCATTCAAGGCACGGTTGCTTCCAAGCTTCATGCGCGTCTCGAGTCCGAGCGAGGGGACATGGACCTGCCAGGCGCCAGGTCCGGCCGCCCCGACGATGATGCCCTCCCCCTGCCAGAGCGGGTTCCCCAGCAGCCAGGCGAGGGTCCAGTGCGCCTGGCTCGCCCGCTCGGTCTGGCGATTGGGCGCCCCTGCAGCCTGGGCCAGGGCCGAGCGCCGCATGACCTCGTCTTCGTCAAGGGTTTCCCTGCCGGCGAGAGCCGAGCGGATCTGCATGTGCGCCAGGAGGTCGGCATAGCGCCGGAGGGGGCTCGTCGCCTGGGAATAGAAGGGCAGCCCCAGGCCACGGTGGGCGCTGGGGGTCGGTCCGGTGATTCCCGCCCGCATGAGGCGGCGCTTGGCGAATTCGCCCGCCAGACCCTCGGGGAGGGAGGATGCTTCGCCTGGCGATTCCTGGCTGTAATAGGGAAAGGGAAGCTTCCGCTCGAAGGCCCAGCGCGCGGCGGCCTCCCCTGCCAGCAGCATCATCTCACGGACAATCCCGCTCGAGGTGGTCTTCGGCAGGGCCTCGATGGAGATCAGCCCGTCGCGGACAAAGACCCGCACCTCAGGTATTTCAATGTCGATCGCGCCGTTTTCGAGGCGCCGCCTCAGCCGTAACTCCGCTATCTCTTCAAGCTTCCGGAGACCCTCCGCCCCGGGGGCGCTGCTGTCGGCTATGGCATCGGCCTCCGCGTAGTGCGTCCTTCTCACGCGAAGGATGGAGGCTGTAGCTTCCACCGAGGCGACCGCGCCCTCCTCACTAAGCCCGACACGGAAGGACAGGGCCGGCGACTCAGGCGCAAGCCCCAGTCCAAAGCGCTCGAGGGCCTCGGGCGGGAGGAGCGTCGAGGTGAGTTCCGGAAGATAGAGGGTCAGACCCCGGGCGAAGGCCTCCTTGTCGGCAGCGCAATCGGGAAGGATGGCAGAGGCAGGATCGGCGACGTGGATCCAGACCGCTTCGCCGTCCCAGGAGATCGCGTCGTCGGGGTCGTTGCTCCAGGCGTTGTCGATGGCCCAGGATTCCAGATGGCGGAGGTCACGTCGCGGGACATCCCCGAGGTCCGGACCGATCTCGACCCTGGGCGAAGCCGTAGGGCAACCCGACCGTCGGGGATGGGGATTCACTGACCTGTCCCAGCGTCCCGTCGCAAGAAGCCAGGAATGGGCGTCCTCGGGACTGTCTCCTATCCCGATCTCGGTTGCGAGCCTGCATTTGCCCGCCTTCCCGTAGGCGAGGGCCTCGAGTTCGGCCAGGAAGCGGCTATCCCCTTCCTCGAAGGCAGGGGGAGGAATCTCGGCCCGCTTCCTGAACGCCTGCCTGGCCCGCTCGACAAAGGCTCCTCGCTCGGCAGCCTCCCCCTCTTTCCGTGCGCGCTTTTCGCCCTCACGGTCGCGTTCAGCCTGCGACAGCGGCACGAGGGCAGCACCCTCTGCCCTGAACACGCGGCCGCGCTGGCCCTCGAGCCAGACTGCCAGCGTTTCGGCAGGGCCGGCCATGCCAAACACGAGTTCGGCAAGCTCCCGCGCTGACTGGGGACTCCCCTCCTCGCCTTCGCCAGGGGCCAGCACTGACCACGCAGTCTCGAAGTCCCCGCCCTCGGCGGGCGCCGGCATGGAGCTGGCTGGCCCCGGGTGGAGTTCCTCGAGGTCCTTGTCGCGCACCTTCAGCGAGGAGCCGTCTTCGACTCGGATGTCGAGCTTGTCACCAAGCCGCTCAAGGACAAGGGCGGGCCGATTCTTGTAGAGGGCTATGGATTTAGGCGCGATCACGGGAACTCCTTGCAGGCAGGAGGCCATTGTAGTGAATCCGGTCTTTTTCCGGTAGTTCCTTGCCAGAGCGCGCTGCTCTTGATACCATCAGGCTTAGAACTTTTACTGGAGGATTCCATGGCTGCTTTGATTGTCGGTCTTGTGTTCATCGCATTCGGCGTTGTCGCCTGCCTTCCCGGTGCCCTCAATTGGGGTCCCGATGTCCTCACCTTCCTCCGGGGTGCATCCCCCGTCGTCGCTCTCCTTGTCGGGCTCATCGCCCTGTTCATCGGCTTCGCCGACATCAAGGACCGCGCTGAAGCCAAGAAAGAAGAAGCCGAAGAGGCAAAAAAGGA
>JBMOIK010000389.1:0-3984 GCA_049317365.1 Rectinemataceae bacterium
CGACCGTCGCATGGACTGGATCAGCCGCGTCAAGGACTGGCACATCGTCGACCGGCCTGAGGTCAGAGCTGAGGTCAGAGCTGAGGTCAGAGCTGAGGGCAGAGCTGAGGTCAGAGCCGAGGGCGCTCGTCAGCGTGCGCTCGAAGATGCCAGAAAATTCAAGCGTCTTGGCGTCGATATCACCATAATCACTGAAGCGACAGGCCTTCCGCTCTTCGGCAAGGCTGTAATCGGCGGTCGGAATGTCCAGCAATCCCAGAAGCTGCATGGTTTCCGCCCTGGTCTTGCCCATGCACCTGGCTAGCTCTCCCATGCTCATGTCGCCTGTTCCGAAGGCTTTGAGGACAAGATAGTGTTTGAGCCCTTCATCACGGATCTGGGTGGACCCATCATGAATGAAAAGCCCGGGGGTCTGACGTGCCCGGAGCATCTGACCCTCTGTCAGTTGTTTGGCCGAGCTAGCCAGCTTCCCCGGCAAGCGCAGCAAGCCCTGCCACGCAGGCGGCCGGCACAGCAACCAGCTTGAGCCGCGCCGTCTGCCCTCCCCTGATCGCGATGGCCGACTTCGGCAGCCCAAGCTCCCCGGACAGCCAGGCGACAAGCTCTTCGTTGGCCTTGCCCTTTTCCGGAGCGGCGGCCACGCGAACGAGGAGGGCCGGCCCCCCGGCAGTGACCCGTATCCCGGCGGCTGCAGTCCGTGAAGCTCCGGGAATGACCTTTATAAGTATAATAATCGTAGTTGGATCTTTTGCATCGGGATGCCAGATCTGGTCCATGGGCTCTAGACCCCGTGTACGAGTTCGAGAAAGCTCGCCTCGTCGATGATGGCGACCCCGTATTCGAGGGCCTTCCTGTTCTTCGACGAGCCTGAGCCCGGGTCGTTGGTGACGAGGTAGGCCAGGCCCTTGGTTACCGCCGCCCTGCAGGTCCCGCCCAGGGACTTCACCCTGGCCTCGGCTTCGCTCCGCTTCATGGAAGCCAGCTCGCCGGTAAAGCAGAAGCTCTTGCCCGTGAAGGCCCCCCCGGCACGTGGCGCGGCTATCGTGACGATACCTAGCTCCAGGACCCTGTCCATAGGCTGTGCGAGCGCGCCTAAGCCATCGAGGAGCGCTTTTGCGGTAATCTCGGCGAAGCCATCGACGGCATCGATCTCTTCAACGGTAGCGGCGCGAAGCTTTTCAAGGCTGTTGTAGCCAGAGGCCACAGCCTTCCCCGCTATCAGCTCTCCGATGCCGTCGAGGTCGAAGCCCGCGATAAAGCGCTCGAGGCTGAGCTCCTTGGGCGCCCTCAGGTTGCGGAGGATCTTGGCTGCGCTCGTCTCGCCCATGCGCTCGTAGGCGGCCAGCTCGTCCACGGACAGGGTGTAGAGGTCGGCTATCTCCCGCACGCGGCCGCTTGCATGGAGCTTTCCGATGATGCCGACGCCGAAGGAGCGGACATCAACGACAGCAAGCCACTTCTCGAGGCGGTGGAGTTCCTTTTTCGGGCAGGCCTCGTTCGGGCAGTAGAGCCTCGTACCCCCGTCTACCAGGCTGGCTCCACAGGAACAAGCCGTTGGAATTGGTATTTCCCTGGCGTCCGGAGGGTTTTCGACCAGTCCCTCGATCTTGGGGATGATCTCTCCGCGCTTGGTCATGATGACCCGCGAACCAATCCTGAGATTCAGGGTAGTGATCATATCGGTATTGCACAGGTTTGCCCGCTGTACGGTCGTGCCCGCCAGGCGCACCGGCTCGACGATGCCGATGGGAGTGAAGTTTGCCCCCGATTCCGACCACTCTACAGCGATGAGGGTGGAGATGGCCTCCTCGAGGCTGAACTTGAAGGCGATCTGCTTTTCTGGACGGGGACGGGCCTGGTCCTCCGGGTCGATGGCGAAACCCTTCACGACGAGGCCATCGATGTCATAGTCCATGCCGGGCCGGGCATCGAAGACATGCGCGCGGTATTCGACCACGGCCAGGGCTGTGTCGCAGGACCTGGCTTCCACTACGGCGAAACCCTGCTGCGAGAGCCATCTGAGCTTTCCTGCTTCGTCGCTGAAGGGTGGCTGGCGTCCTTCAGCGGAAGGGCTGCTGCCCTCCATGGGCAGGGTTCCCACTGCGTCATAGCAGACCACCTCGAGATCGCCGCTCCCCTCCCCGTCCTTGCGCTTCATCAGTCCGTTGGCTGCGTTGCGGCAGTTGGCCTTGTCGGCATACCTGGCTGCATGGACCGAGCGGCGCATCAGCACCTCTCCGCGGACTCCTCCCGAAAAGGAATCTCGGGTCATCGGAAGTACGCCCTTCATCCTCCTGGCGTTGGGCGTGATATCATCTCCGACCTCTCCGTCGCCCCGTGTCACCGCGCGGACAAATCGACCGTTCTCGTATTGGAGTTCGATGCTTGCTCCATCGAGCTTGTGCTGGACCAGCCAGAGCGGATGGGCGACCTTCGCGGCCCAGGCCAGAAACTCCCCTGGACTCGCGGCCTTGTCCTGGCTCCCCATCGGTATGAGGTGTCGGGCCTTGGGCCAGCCGTCCGCCAAATCGCGTCCAACAGCATCAAAGAGGGCATTGCCCGGATCGCCCTGCTGGAGTTCATCCCATAGCCTGTCGAACTCGGCATCGGATATCTCAGGCTCGCCGTTGTAGTAAAGATTCTGGTGGCGCCTGATCTCTGCCTCAAGAAAAACGATGCGCCCGGTTTCCATTGGCACCCCCGGGCGCACTGTAACATGGAGCCGATGCTCCTGCGAATATCGTGCCGCGGTGCCGCAGTACCCACGGGGCCTGCGGGCCCGCGGACTCTACGGGGCCTTCCTCAGGAAGGCGTCGCGGAAACCCAAGGACTTGATGCGGATCACCATGATACCGCTTTCGTCGCGGGCAATGGGACCGACATAAAGGCGGTATTGGGTACCTGATTTCCCGACAAGCTTTTCGGCTGTCATGGGGAACTTTGAGCCAAAGCGGCCTGCTGCTGCAGTGAGAGTCGCATCGCTGTTATAGACACCAACCTGCACATAATAGGCTCCGCTCTTGAGCTTTTCGACGAAGAGGGATGTGGTGACAGAAGGCTTGGCTGGGGCTTCCAGAGCAGTCGGGATCTTTTTAGCCGGTTCTGGACTGGCTACAGCTGCAGATGGGGCCTTTCCCGCTGTTTCCGCAGCGCGGGAGCTGGCTACCGCAGTGCCGGATGCCAGCCCTTGTGCTGCCGACACCCCGCTGGGTGGCCGGGGAGCTGTCGCCTCGAGGGCGACGACGCTTTCGACTGTGCCTGCCTCCGCGATGCTGGGAGGCTCCGCTGCCTTGGCTGTGGGATCGCCGGGAAGGGCGTCAGGCAGGGCATGGCTTGCCAGAGGAGGAGCCTCGGCGGGGGGAGCGGTGATACCAGGGCTCTCGTTTTCAAGATCGATCCCAGGCTCGAGAGTTACAACGGGAGGGGAAGCAGCGGGAGGGGCGGTTCCGGCGAGGGCGGGGGCTTCAGGGCTTTTGATTTCCACCTTGGTTCCGCTCTCGCTGCTTGCTGGAGGCGCGCCTTCTGTAGCAAGGGGTAGTGCAGGGGCTTCGGTCAGTGCAAGGTCAGGAGGGACAGGATCAGCAGCGGGAGCCTCCTCGGCAGCCGCAACGGGGCTCCCGGAGGCGAGGGGGCTGGCCTTTTCGCCCTCCGAAATGCTAGGGACGGCTGCGTCGGCGAGGGGAGGAGGACCAGGCGCATCCTTGGCGGGAGGAGCGGCACCGATTACTGAGAGACTGGCTGGTTCAGGTCCTGGCATGGGAGTCGGCTGGGCATCTGCAAGCATAAGTGGAACGGCAGCTGCCTGCGGTGCAGCCAGGCCTGAGGTCGAGAGGACGCTCGCCTTTTCTGGCTCGAAGAGCTTGTTGCCGCTGGCTGCTGCAGCGTCGGACGCCTTCTTCTCCGCACTCGGAGGAAGGGCTGCGGCCGCGGTCGGCGCTGCAGTGGTTCCTGTCGGCGCTGCAGTGGTTCCTGTCGGCGCTGCAG
>JBMOIK010000390.1:0-3984 GCA_049317365.1 Rectinemataceae bacterium
ACTGAAAATTCCCTGATTTCTGCCGGAATTCACCCACAGATTCAGCCGTAGAGCCATAAAAAACAACATGAGCACGGTGTGCGCCCTCCTTGCCCGCCAAGGGGGAGCCTTGAAGGATCCATTGGCGATCGAGGCGCTAGAAACCGCCACAAGCCACGTGCAGGGCATGATGTTGCTCTATGACAAGCTTTACCAGTCCGAGGGCTTTATCGACCTGTCAGTCAGGGATTACCTGCCCCACCTGGTGGACCAGATCCTGGCGAACTTCCCCGCAGGACGGCTGGTCCGGGTCGAGAAGGATATCGGCGACTTCGTCCTCGACGCCAAACGTCTCCAACCCATCAGCATCATGCTCAACGAACTCCTGACCAATATCATGAAGTACGCCTTCGTTGGCAGGGACGATGGAGTGGTTTCGGTATCGGCTACGCTGAAGGATGGGCTGGTACGGCTCGAGGTAGCTGACAACGGCAGGGGGATCCCGGAAGGGATCGATTTTACCAACTCGACCGGCTTCGGCCTTACCCTCGTTCGGGGCTTGGCGGAACAGCTCAACGGAAGCCTCCGCCTTGTGCGCGGAAAGGGAACGCGGATCATCCTCGAATTCAGGAAGTAGGAGGTCCCGTCTTGTCAGGGCAACCTTTGGAGACTACAGCCCTGGCCTCAACCCTGAGTTTCAGCCAGCACTGCCAGTACCCCTGCACCGTATTTCTCGAGCTTCTTCGCGCCGACTCCGAACACCGTTGAGAGGGCAAGGCGATCCTGTGGCCTGGCGAGGGCGATTTCCCGGAGGCTACGGTCGGGAAACACGACATAGGGTGGTACAGCAGCGGCATCGGCCGTCTTCTTCCTCCAGGCCCTGAGCTGCTCGAAGGTCTCGAGTGCAGCGCCTTCGAGTCCCTCGGCCGCTGTGGCCGAGGCTGCGATGGCTTCAGGCGAGCCCTTCTTGAGGAGCCGTGCGCCAGGGCGCTTCTTTTCCCCCGTTGGCGTCGCGAGCGGAGGGCTCATGTAGGGACCCTTCGCCCTGAAATATTCGAAGGCAAGGTCACTGGCACGGAGCGTCCTGTAGGCGGGATCCTGCTCCAGATGGCCCGAGGTCTCGAGGCGCCGGGCGAGTTCCATCCATTCGGAGCGCGAGCGCTCCTTTCCGATGCCCCAGGTGCTGAGCTTCGCGTGACCGAAGCGGGCGACGTTTTCCGTCTCCTCTCCCCGTAGGACATCGGCGACATGCCCCGCTCCGAAACCGCCGAAACCGAAGGGAGCCTCCTCTCCCGGAGCGCGTCTCAGGCCACCGAGGCGGACGACGCAGGACAGGAGCTTGAGCGCCTCGGTACCGAGATCGACGAGGCCCGCCGGTCCCCGCCTGCAGGAGTCACAGGGCAATCCCCCCGCTGCGGCACAGTCGCGCTTGTCGGTCTCCCCGAAGTGAGACAGGATGGCAGCCCGTCTGCACGCCGATGATTCCGCATATCGTGCCATGTTCCAGACCTGGGTCCTGGCGGCCGCGCGGCGCTCCTCGTCGCCAAGGGTGGCCTCATCCGGGTCTCCGCCCCGCGAATCAGGGCCCTCGATGAGCCTGAGGATCTTCGTTACGTCGCCGTGCGAATAGAAGAGGATGCAGTCGGCGGGCAATCCGTCGCGGCCGGCTCGCCCTATCTCCTGGTAATAGGACTCGATGTTCTTGGGAAGGTCGAGATGGGCTACCCAGCGGACGTCGGGTTTGTCGACCCCCATGCCGAAGGCGACGGTCGCCGAGATGACACGCACATCGTCGCGGATGAAAGCTTCCTGGTTGTGCTCCCTCTCCTGTGCGGTGAGTCCCGCGTGGTAGGGAAGGGCCGATATCCCTGCCCGGGTGAGGGCGCAGGCAGTGTCCTCGGCCGCAGCCCGCGACATCCGGTAGACAATGCCCGAATCCTCCCTCCGGGTCTTCGCAAATGTGATGAGTTCGTCCAAGGCGCCTTTCTTGGGCCGTACCTCGATGCGGAGGTTGGGCCTGTCGAAGCTGGCGACGAAGATCGAAGGAGTACGGAGGGAAAGGCTCTCGCGGATATCCTCTCTCACGCGCCGCGTCGCTGTGGCGGTGACGGCGAGGACAGGGGCTTCGGGAAAACGCCGTGCGAGTGTGGCGATCCGCCGGTAGTCAGGCCGGAAATCGTGGCCCCACTGCGAGATGCAATGCGCCTCGTCGACCGCGATGAGGGCCGGATGCCGGGACTCAAGGAGGTCGAGCATTCGCGGCGAGGCCAGGGCCTCGGGCGCGACATAGAGGAGGCGCGCCTCGCCAGAACGGACCCGGCCTGCTGCAAGGGCCCAGGCGGCGCCGTCAAGGGTTGAGTTGAGCGCTATCGCCGGTATTCCGAGCTCATCCAACCCAGCCAATTGGTCCTTCATGAGCGCGATGAGGGGGGATATGACGAGCACGAGCCCGGAACCCATGAGGGCGGGGATCTGGTAGGTGAGGCTCTTCCCTCCACCGGTGGGCAGGATGGCCAGCACATCGCGGCCCGCCAGGACAGCCTCTACGATCCCGCGCTGGCTCGGGCGCCAGGCATCGAAACCGAAGGCTTCCTTGAGGAGGGCGTCCGCGCGGAGCATCGGCGAATCCGCGCCGGCCGATGCACCGGCGGCTAGGGACCCTTGGGGCAGATCCTCGAACAGCCCAGGCGAATCATCAGGTACCATGGACAGCGATCATGGCTGAACCTGAGGGGCATCGACAAGGGCCGGACCGATGGCGATACTTCCCCTGTCATGGCTGGCATGGGAAGGCGAAGCGCCAAGCGACCCCGAAGGGCAGGGGTTGCGTTTTCAGCGACCCAGGCGGGTCTCGCTCTCGGGCTTCTCGCCCTCGGGATTGTCGCGCTCCTTGTCCTCGGGCCGAAGCCCATGAAGGCGGTGGTGGATGCCCGGGAAGTGGAACCTGGCGTGGCCGCCAGCGAAGCGGACCCAGCGCACGACCTGGAACGCGACGCAGGCGCATTCCAGGCGACTGCCGGCCGCGAACTGGAGCCAAGGCAGGGGCCGCAACGCGACGCGGGCGAGTTGCTGGCCACAGCGGCCCGGCTCGGTGCCGAGCGGAAGGTGACGCTGAGTTCCCGAATCAAGCCAGGGAAGCCTGTCCCCGAACAACCACGCCACAAGGGAAGCCTCGTCATCATCATCGACGATGCGGGTTACGACATCCATGCCCTCGATGCCTTCCTCGCCCTCCCCTTCCCACTCACGATCGCCGTGCTGCCTGGATTGCCACATTCTGCCGAGGCAGCGCGAAAAATCCTCCTGGCAGGCAAGGAGCTTATCCTTCACCAACCCATGGAAGCCCTCGGAGGCGAGGATCCGGGTCCAGGCGCCCTCATGCTTTCGATGAAGGCAGATGAGGCGACAGGGATCGTCCAGGAAAACCTCGATTCCCTGCCCGGCGTCCTTGGGATGAACAACCACATGGGTTCGGCGCTCACGCGCGACCATGAACTCATGGTCGCGGTACTTGAACTTGCCAAGCACCGGGGAATCTACTATGTTGATTCACTTACCGCTTCGGGCACTGTCACCAAGGTGATAGCACGGAGCGAGTCGATGACGACCTGGGAGCGAAGCGTGTTCCTTGACAACAGTCCCGAAAAGGCCATGATTCTCCGCGCCATCAGCGAGGGCAAGAAAAAGGCCGAAACCGGAAGCCCGGCGATCATGATTGGCCATGTCTGGTCGCAGGAACTCGCATCGACCCTCCAGGAACTCTATCCGATGCTTGCCGAAGAGGGCTTCTCCCTTTCCACGATTGCCAGGTTGATGCTCGAAGAGGCCCATGCTCGTTCTCGGAATTGAGAGTTCCTGCGACGAGTGCGCGGCATCAGTTGTCGCCGATGGCCGAAGGATCCTGTCAGATATTGTCGCAACACAGATTCCTTTCCACGAAAAATACCAGGGTGTCGTTCCGGAAATAGCCAGCCGTACCCACCTTGAATGGATCAGCGGCGTGGT
>JBMOIK010000391.1:0-3970 GCA_049317365.1 Rectinemataceae bacterium
GGCACCGTGACCAAACTCGCCGACTATGGCGCCTTCATCGAACTCGAGGAAGGCATCGAGGGTCTGGCCCATATCTCCGAGTTCTCCTGGGTGCGCAAGATCCGCAAGCCGGAGGAAATGATCCAGATCGGCGACAAGGTCGATTGCATGGTCCTCAACTACGACCTGCAGGCAGGGAAGGTTTCCCTCGGCCTCAAGCAGGTCCAGGACAATCCTTGGGATCAGGTCTCGGTGAAGTACCCTGTCGGAATGCGCGTCACGCGGCCAGTCGTCAAGCTCACCGCCGCAGGCGCCTTTGTCGAGCTCGAAGAGGGCATCGATGGATTCCTCCATGCTGACGATATTTCCTGGACAAAGCATGTCAAGAATCCCGGTTCTGAGCTCGAGGTTGGTCAGCAGGTCGAGGTCATGGTCATCGAGAGCGATGCCGAGGACCGGAACATCAGGCTCGGCATGAAGCAGCTTTCCGAGGATCCATGGAAGAGCTTCGCAAAGGCGTTCCGGGTAGGTTCTCCTGTCGAGGGAGCAGTCTCTTCGGTTACCGATTTCGGGGTTTTTATCAAGGTGCAGGGAGATATCGAGGGCCTCATCAAGAAGCAGGACCTCTCCGAGGACAAGAACGAGCCCTACGATGACGCACTCAAGCGATTTACGGTCGGGATGCCTGTGAAGGCCCTGGTTGTCGAACTTAGCCTTGATCGTCAAAAGCTCGGACTTTCGATCCGGGATCTTGCGCGCCGGCAGCAGAGTGAGGAGATGTCCCGCTTCATGCAGCAAGATGGCGGCTCCGACGGTTATACGCTCGGCGATCTCATCAAATCCCGGCAGAACGGCTAATCATGTCGTCCCGCCATCCAATGGCGGGGCGACGCATTCCTCTCACACCCTCGGGCGAAAGCACGGGGGAGGCACTAGGGGACGACGGTGCTCGCTTATATTGACCCCAAGAAATTCGAGACTCTCGTCGAAGTCAGCGCGGTAATAAATTCCAATTATGGGGATCCACGCAAGCTCCTGACCTACATCCTCGAATCGGCTACCCGCCTTGTTGAGGGAGAGGCTTCTTCACTTGTCCTCCACGATCCAGGTTCGGGCAAACTTCGCTTCGAGATCGCCCTCGGCCCGAAGGGTCCCGAGGTAGCGAACTTTACGCTCAATCCCGGAGAGGGGATCGCGGGTTGGGTCGCCCTCCATGGCCAGGCCCTCATCGTGAACGATGTTGAGAAGGACTCCCGGTTTTTCCCCGAGATTTCAAAAAGCGTCGGATTTCCCACCTACTCGATCCTTGCGGTTCCGATGCGACTCCGAGACGAGACCATCGGGGTCATCGAGATCATCAACAAGAAGAGCAAGAAGTATTTCACGCAGGACGACCTGGATTGGCTTGAAGCTTTTTCCATACAATCCGCGCTGGCCATACAGAACGCCCGTTATCTTGAGTTTGCCCATAATGAGATCCGTCTTCTCCGCGACCAGGTTCAGGCGGGGCAGGGCTGGCACACCATGGTAGTCGAAAGCCCGCTCATGAAGGAAAAGATCGATCTTCTTGACCGGATTGCAAGGACAGAGTCGTCAGTCCTTATCCTTGGTGAAAGCGGCGTTGGCAAGGAACTTTTCGCGGAGCAGATCCATCTCCGCTCGGATCGCAAGAACGCAGCCTTTGTCAGGGTGAACTGCGCAGCCCTGCCCGAAGGTCTGCTCGAAAGCGAACTCTTCGGCCATGTAAAGGGTGCGTTCACCGACGCGATCGCCAACCGGAGGGGTCGTTTCGAGCTCGCCGACGGAGGAACCATCTTTCTCGACGAGATCGGTGACGTTTCCCTTCGCCTCCAAGCCAAGCTCCTCCGTGTGCTCCAGGAAAAATCCTTCGAGCGGGTTGGGGCAAGCGAGAGTGTCAATGCCGATGTCCGCATCGTCGCGGCGACCAACAAGGATATCGAAACACAGGTCGAAAAGGGCGAGTTCCGCTCAGACCTGTACTATCGCCTCAATGTGCTCCCGATCTATGTTCCTCCGCTCCGGCAGCGCAAGGAAGACATTTCCGCGTTGGCTGAGTTCTTTTTCAGGCGATCCTGCCGTGAAATGAACAAGAAACTCCTTGGTTTTACCGATTCTGCCATGGGAATGATGCTCTCCTACTCGTGGCCGGGAAACATACGGGAGCTGGAAAACGCTATAGAACGGGCTGTCGTAATCTCCCGTGAACAGCGGATTGGCATCTCGGATCTCCTGCTTGGCCCTGGGGCAGGCCAGACGGATGAATTCGTAGGAAAAAGCCTCAAGGAAGGCCTTACGAATTTCAAGCGCCACTTCATAAAGAAAGCCCTTGAGGAATCCCGGTGGAACCAGACCGAAGCCGCACGGGTTCTCGATATCCAAAGAACCTACCTTTCCCGCCTCATCAAGGAACTCGCGATAACCAACACCAAGGAGTGATTCATGGATACTGTCCTGCACGGCGCGCCGAAGGAAGGCGTCCGCAAAGAAGCCCCCAAGAGCCTTTCGCACAGGGTTTCTGCCTTTCTGCGGAAGGCGAGGGTAGCCATCCTCGCCTTCGCCGGTGTCCTCGTCGCAGCAATAGCGGTACTAGCGATCGTGACTACGGCCAACGATTCCGGGGCCAGGAAAGCAGCCTTGGCCATGGATAAGCTTTCCACCGACTCAAATGCCTGGGGCTCCGAGACCGATGCCACTAAAAAGGCAGAGCTCGAGAAGTCGATGCTGAGTTCGGCCGATTCCATCATCGCCACCTATCCGAAAAGCCTTCAGGCCCAGCAGGCACTCGGCGTCAAGGCAACAATTGCAGGCGACAAGAAAGAGTGGGAGCAGGCAGAAAAAGCCTGGATCCAAGCCTCTTCAATCATGCCCAAGGCCTTCTTCGCTCCTGTAGCCCTGCAGAATGCGGCAATGGTAGCCGAAGAACGAGGTGCGAATGACAAGGCCAAGGAGTACTACAAAACCTTCCTTGACCGCTATTCCACGACGGCTGCAGGTGCTGCACATGCGTGGTTTGCCATGGGGCGCCTCGCCGAGGAAGCCAAGGATTTTGCAGGAGCAGTTGGCAACTACGAGAAGATTTTCGCCCAATGGCCGCAGAGTGATTGGGCCAAGCTTGCGCGTGATCGCGTGATTTTCATCAAGGCCAGTGGTCTGGCCAAGTAGACTCGGTCCTGCCGGATATCGAAAGCGGCCCCTTTTTCGGGCTGCTTTCTTTTTTTCCGCAAATTGCCATACTGTTTAGTGCAAGGGGGCAAAGATGGCCGGTAAGCGTGCGAAATTTCTGGAAACCCGCTACTTTGGATTAGTATTGGGGCTTCTCGTAGCCCTGATCATGCTTGCCGTGAGTTCCTGGACAGGACTGCTTACGACACTCGAATACAAGACGCTCGATGCGCTCTTCAATCTAAAGACGGCAAGCCGTGGTACCAGCCTGCAAAAGGGAACGGTCGTCAAGGCTTCGAACCCGCAGATCTCGCAGGATATCCAGATTGTTGGTGTGGATACCGAAACGCTCTCCACGCTCGGATCGTGGCCCTTCCCCAGGGGCAAACATGGCGACCTCCTCAATTCCTTTAGCCGGATCAAGAATGCGGACAATCGCGAGAGTGCCGTTCTTCTCGACATCATTTTCTCCTCGGACACAGGGCGTCCGGACCAGGATGAGGCACTTGCGACAGCCATGAAGGATTCGGGGCGGGTCTTCGTAGAGACTTCCCTGAGCTTCGCTCCCGATGGAAACAGCACAGCCGAGGACATGGCTGCCCGGGGTGAAACTTTGATGGAGCGCCTCGGCACGGTGACCAGAATCTCGGGGAACTGGATTGATATGGTTCCGTTTTTTGCGCAGGAATCGCCAATCGAGCCCTTTTTCAATGCTGCCAAGGGCTACGGTCATGCCACCTTCTGGCCTGCGCCTGACAAGGTATTCCGGAAGGTACCCCTCATCGGCAAGCTGAGCAGGGCCAAGGCA